>JADFQF010000119.1 GCA_022561955.1 Chloroflexota bacterium
AATCGACGAGATGCGCCGGCCGGACCCCGGCCCGAACAGCGATGCGACATCTGTTCACCCGTTGGATGCCCTCGAAATCAGCACCGAGGAGATCGTCACCGCGATAAATGCCGCCTTTCCACAGGAGTGGGTCCGGGAAAACGCGGAGACGATCATTCTGGAGGTCGGCGCCTACGTCGCGGGGGAGCAGGACAGCTTTCTGATTACCGTTCAGGCAGGGGAGCAAGTAGGTACGCTCGTCCTGGAATTCAGCGAGATAGTGTTGGGGTCCAAGACCTACGACTTCGTTTTCGACCAGATGTTGACTCCGGCCATAGCCGGCGCGATCGACGGCGAGCTGCCGCTTGGCCTCAAGGTTTCCGGCGACCAGGTCATAACGTCGGTCCGGCGAGTCTTGCCCGAGGAGTGGGTAAACCCCCAGATCGAGTCCGCGGTCCGAGAGGTTACGCCGTATCTGATCGGCCGCGAGGACCGCTTCGAGATCATCGTGCCGTTGGACGGCAGGATGGCGCTGGCGCTGCAAGAGGTCAAAGTACTTCTCAGGGATGCCGACGCATATGAGAAGCTGTACAAGAGCCTGGTAGAGCCCCTCGTGACCAAGGGCATAGGTGATGCCGTGGCCTTGCCCTATGGAGTATTGTTCACCAGAGAAGAGATCGCCGCTGCAATGCGAGACGTGGCTCCGCCGACCTGGGTCCAGGCGCAGGCGGAACAGATAATTGACGACTCGACGCCCTATCTGACTGGACAGTCCGACACGTTCTTTACCGAGATATCCCTGGTCGACAACAAGCGGAGAGCCCTGGTGGTGGTAGAGGCCACGGCGATTCTGAAGCTGGAAGAGCTGATCGAAGCGCTACCGAAGTGCTCCGTCAGCCGGACTCTCGAAGAGCTGATCGCGGGTGGTCTGAGCGGAACTCTGGACTGCGTACCTGCGCTGACGCCGACTCGTCAAATAGCAGACTTCTTCGGAGGTGAAGTCGCCAGGGCCATCGAGCCGAACATCATCAATGCCATTCCTGACACCATAAAATTCACTGAAAAGGACCTTCTCGAAACGCTCCGGATCGCCGGAAGCAGCGAAGACGTGAACATGATACACAACGTTCGCGCCAGCGTAGGCCGCGGCTGGAGATACACCGAGACCGACCTTCAAGAGGACATTCAGCAGTATGTTACTGGACCAGGCGACGGTGTGGTCGGCGTAGGGTCCTTCGAGCGTATTCGCAGCTCGCTGGCGGATGGATGGACCTACTCGGATGCAGACCTACGACAGTCCGAGAGCCTGCAGCTGAGCCCGGAGGCGCTCGACCAGTTCGACCGCGTGCGCAATATTTTTCGGCAGATTAAGCGATACAGATACCTTCTTCTGCTGCCCATCCTTATCACCCTCGTCGAGATCGGCTTTCTTGGAGGCCGCAGCTGGTCGATCAGGTTCGCGTGGGCATCGGGGGCGTTGCTCGTAGTGTCGGTCCTTACGCTGCTCATCGTGGCCCTGCTGTTTGGAGTGTTAATCGAGCCTCTGCTTCAGCAACTCAGGGAGGGCATGCTGGCCGGCGGGGATTTTCCGGCGACAAAGCAGCTCGTTGCGAACAAGCTGACCGAGATCGTCGACATCGTGTCGGAGGACATGGTTTCCGGCATCATGGGCAAGAGCTTCATCTTTGTAGCTATTGGGATATTCGGGCTCGCCACTTCCCTGGGCTGGGGATATATAATAGCGTTCGCTAACAGCCCAAGCGTGCGGCGGTTGCGAGACCGCCTGCCGTCGAGGCGTTAGCGTACTAAATTATTGGGGGAACTCCCCACCAGCTCGAGGAGGACTTAATGGCACGACTACCGCAGATAACCACGCGCGAGGACGTTGCTCCCGATCATCGCCACATCGTCGACGAAATAGCCGAGAGTCGAGGCAGAATCAGCGGGCCTTTCGCCATGCTGCTGCACAGCCCGGAAATCGCGGGAAGGGCGGCCCATCTTGGGGCCTACATCAGGTTCAACTCCATCCTCGACCCGGCTCTCCGAGAGCTTGCCATCATAACGGCGGCCCGCGAGTTCGATTGCGATTACGAGTGGGGCGCGCACGAGAAGCTGGCCAGAAAAGAGGGCGTTCGGGATGTCGCGATTGATGCCGTCGCCACCAGGGGAGACCTGGGCTCATTGACCGACGACGAGGCCCTTGTCGTGAGCTATGGCCGCGAGCTGCTCAGGGACCATCGAGTATCCGCCGCCACCTTCGACAAGGCTTTAAGCAAGTTCGGGAAGCAGGGCGTGACGGAGCTCACGGCGACGATGGGCTATTACGGCATGCTGGCCTGTGCCCTCAACGCCTTCGAGGTAGAGCCGACCTCCGACATGGCGCGCCTGCCCTGAATTTGGTCCGAACAGCCCCCGGCTATCCCGGGCAACAATTTGATATCGGACCGGCTAGCCCCTGGAGACCCTGGGCATGACCTTGCCCGCGAAGGCCTCCATCGTGCGGTGTATGCGTGGTACGTCGTCGGTGCTCACCTGAAACACCATCTCCGATACGCCCTTGCCTGCGTAGGCTTCTATCGAAGCGACCAGCTCGTCCGGCGTGCCAACCATCGGGCTTGCCGCGGACGAATCCGACGAGTCCAGGACCGAAAGCTCGTTGCGCACGGATAGCTGAATGTCCGAGAGTTTTCTTCCTTCGGATTCCAGCCGCTGCCCCAGGTAGCCCAGGGGCTCATCCAGCCCGTCCGGCGTGACGCCGTTGGGATGCCACCCGTCGCCCAGCCTGGCGACTCGGCGGAGGGCGGCCCGGCTCATCCCGCCGACGAGTATTGGCGGGTGTGGGTCCTGTTTCGGCTTCGGGGAGAACTTTATGCCGGAAAAGCTGAAATGCTCCCCATCAAAAGTGGGGTCTTCCTGAGTCCACAAGGCCTTCATGACGGAAATGCATTCGTCGGCGTAGCGGCCTCTTCCTTCGAACTGGGCTCCCAGGCTATCGGACTCATGCTTCAGCGCACCGACGCCCACGCCTACCCTCAGCCTGCCGCCCGACATCACGTCCAGCGTCGCCAGCGTCTTCGCCAGCACAAGGGGGTTGAGGTACGGCAGCACCAGGACCGTCGTGCCGAGACCTATGTTTTTCGTGATGGCCGCCACATACGTCAGGACCGTGAGGCAGTCGTAATATGGCTTATCGCCGAGGCGGTCCAAAATGTAACCGGCATGGAGAACGTGATGGTTCACCCAGACCGAATCGAAACCGAGCTCTTCCGCCTTCGTAGCAACGTCCAGCACGTCCTGTGGGTCGCTCAGGCCGTAGTTGTGGGGAATAATAAACCCGAACTTCAACGTCGTCTCCTATGAGTCCTTTTTTGCCGACTCGAGTCTCGTCAGTTTCCAGGCAAGTATAGCAGCAAGGGACAGCGCCAGCGCCACCGAGGCCACGGTCCCCGCGGCGGGGATGGGGGTAGGCGTCGGCGAAACGCCCTGGACCGTCGTCTGGGCTGCGGCAATCTGTTCCCCGCCACCGTCCATGTATCTCACCGTCAAGACGTCACCGCCTTGCACGTAAACAGCGCCGTCGCCATTTGCCAGGGCATCCGGGTTGTTGCTCAGGTCTACCTGCCCCAGGAAAATCCCGGAGTCGGGGCTTGCGACATCCTCATTTTCGCCGGCCACCTCACGCAGACCCGCAGGTTCGCCTTCCGCGTCCGAAGACGAAGATACGACTATCAGGCCGTCCGTGGGGAGATAGATGTCCGGCGCGTCGAAGTAGAAGACGGCGGAGAGGGTGCTGCTGGCGTTGACCCTGGTGGAGACCGCGAAGGACCCGGCCTCGGCATCTACCGATACAAACACGGATGCGCCGTTTATCTTGACCTGCGGCACCGGATCCAATCGGAGGGGCGTTTTCTTCGGCTCCAGGACGTCATAAGAGCAGCCTTCGTCGAGAAAGAATACGTGGGGTTCCGGCTCCCCGGTGGAGAGGTTCCACCACTCAGAGGGGAATACCGTCTGGGAGATGGGGCCCCATGAGGCCGTGCACGATGCGGGCCGCGAGAGGTCTTCATCGACGACGATGAACGAGGCGGTCTCGCCAAACGAGTATGAGGCGCCTTGAAAGGCCACGGAGCTCTCGGGGATGTGGTCTGCGGACGCGATGGTTACGATGGTTATGAATGACAAAAGAAGGGACCCGGACGCGATGAGTGACCATTTCATCTGCGCAAATACCGTCGTATCAAATTTGCCGGTTGCCAACAGCTAGAAGAGAATATCGAATGGCACCGGAAGGGTACTTTGAGACAGCAACGATGTCAACGATCACCCAAATGTGGGTAGAGGTCCCACGGAATCGCCCAAGTGGGCAATCCCCGCAATTGGCTACGGAAGCATGGCCGTCACCTCGTCGTACTCTTCTTCCGTCAGGCTCCAGCCGCCTGCCTTCGCGTTGCCGACGACCTGCTCCGCCCTTGTGGCGCCCGCTATGACGGAGCTGACATTGGGGTTCGCCAGCAGCCAGGCGAAGGCCAGCTCCAGGACGGTGTGGTCTCGCTCGGCGCAGAACGCTTCCAGGCGTTCCAACATGTCGAAGTTTTCTTCGGTAAACATTCCTCGGTCGTTATCGGCGAGGCGGGTGCCTTCAGGGGCCGTCTGACCGCGTACATACTTTCCGGTGAGGAACCCGTTGGCCAAGGGATAATACGGCAATATGCCCACGCCGTAGGACTCGCAGAACGGCGTCAGCTCGGACTCGACCTCTCGGTCCATCATGCTGTAGCGCGGCTGGACGCTGGCGAAGCTTGCGAGCCCCGAGGCCCTGGCGGTCCAGACCGCTTCGCATAGCTGCCAGGCCTTGAAATTGGAGCAGCCTATATAACGGACCTTGCCCTGGCTTATCAGGTCGCTCAGCACCTTGAGGGTCTCCTCGATGGGCGTGTCCGGGTCCCACCAGTGTATCTGGTAGAGGTCGATATAGTCGGTGCCCAGGCGTCGAAGGCTGTTCTCTACTTCAGCTAGGATGTGCTGGCGGGAGTTCCCGCCCATGTTGGGGCCTTCCCCTACCCTGCTCGATACCTTCGTGGCGATGATCGCCTTGTGCCTCTTGCCTTTCAGGGCACGGCCTATGAACTCCTCTGAGCGGCCGCCGCTGTAGCTGTTGGCGGTGTCGATCATGTTAATGCCCATATCCAGGGCATGGTTGATCACGACTTCCGTGGCTTTGGCGTCTAGCTGCCTGCCGAAATTATTCGTGCCCAGCCCAATGGCGGAGACCTGCAGGCCCGACCGCCCCAACTGACGATAGTCCATGGATTACTCCTCCGAACGGTTAATCTAGATGCTCACTTTTCGGGCGACCAGCATGCCCTCTTCCCTGGCTACTTTGATTGCGAAGGGAATGCTGTCTATCTGGAGCGCGGCCTCGCGGTCCTCGGAGCGAAAGTGCGGCCGGTCCGGGTCGCCGTACTTCTGGGACTCCTCGCCCGCGAGTATCAGGCTGCGAACGGAATCGTGGGAGGGCCGCCGGCCCTGGAACAGGTTTCGCAGGTAGAGGCCGCACTGCTCATCTTCGTCTGCACGTACCTTGGCCTCGGCGCCCATCGCCACGATGCTGACTATGTCCGGACTATCTCGGTTGATCGCCTTCACCGTGGCGTCCGCGATTACCAGCGACCCCACGTAGATCTGGTCGGCCCTGACCGCGGCCGCGACTCCGACCGTCCCAGCCCGCGTCGACTGAATCAGGGTCTTGCCGGCGACGTC
>JADFQF010000120.1 GCA_022561955.1 Chloroflexota bacterium
GTCATTCCGGCGAAACTGAGAATCCTGATGGATCGTGAAGACAGCCATTCGACGAACCTGCTCTCACCGCCGTCGTTCCGGCGAAAGCCGGAATCCAGAGTACAAAGTCCAGCTAAGGGCCTATCCGAAAACTGCCACGAATGGTTAGACAAGCTCAACACGAACGGACAATCTTACGTTCGCCCTGTCCGACTCCTAAGAATGTATATCTCTGGAATCCGCTTCTGCGGAGAGCACTGCCGAAGGACCGTAGAACGTGCAAATTGGGTCTTCGGATATGCTCCATGAGCGGTCTCTTTCCGTCAAACAGAGATCCCCGTACGGCCGGATCTTGTGCCGGATTCTAGAGACCTTCTCCTCTGCGTAGGGTGCGGAAGATGGCTAGCCGATGGTGCCCTTGGTGCTGGGGACCTCGCCGCCGAGGCGATCATCGCGCGTCAGGGCCGCCCTCAGAGAGCGGGCCAGGCTCTTGAATATGGCCTCTGCCTTGTGGTGATTGTTGGAGCCCGTGAGGATCTTGACGTGAAGGTTGAACGCGCCCTCCCGCGCCAGCGATTCCAGGAAGTGCCGAATCAGGTCGGCGGGCAGGCCGCCCAGGTCGCTATCGGTCATGGGCGCGTCTATGACGGAGTACCCTCGTCCGCCGAAGTCCACGACGGTGAGGGCCAGGGTCTCGTCCAGCGGCACGTAGGTGTGGCCCATGCGGGTGATGCCCTTGGCGTCGCCCACGGCCTCCTTTAGCGCCCGTCCCAGCATGATGCCGACGTCCTCCACGAGGTGATGCCAGCCCACATGGGTGTCGCCCTTCGCCGAAACGCTGATATCCATGAGGCCGTGACGCGAAAGCTGGGCCAGCAGATGGTCGAACATGCCGTTGCCCGTATCCACCTCGTACTTGCCCGTACCATCGATATTCAACTCGACCGTTATCTGGGTCTCGGCGGTCTCGCGGCTCAGCTTCGCCCTGCGCTCCTCCAAATTATTCTTTCCCTTTCAAAGCCGCCCGGATTACGCGGCCTGGTTTCAATATTATCTTGCGGTTGCCTGTAATGAGCCCGGACGCGGTCCGCTAGATGACCTCTCTGAGGGCCGCGATGAAGGCGTCCGTCTCGTCGGGGGTGCCGACCGCCACCCTGAAGCTGTCCTGCAGCCGCTGGGAGCCGAAGTTTCGCACGAATACGCCCCTGCTCGCCAGGTCTTCGTATACTACGCCCGCCCTACCCGGCGCGAACTGGCACAGTATGAAGTTACCCCACGACGGCCATGGCGTGACACCGTCCATCTCCTGCAGCAGCGAGAACATTCGGTCGCGCTCGTCCACGATCTTTCCGACGTTCTCCAGCAGGGCCGGGGCGTCTTCGAGCGAAGCGATGAGGGCCGACTCCGCGGCCACGTTGACGTTGTACGGCGACTTTATGTCCATCATGTGCTTCGCAATCCCGGGGTTCATGATGCCGTAGCCGACCCTGAGGCCCGCCAGGCCCGCCCACTTGCTCATCGTGCGCAGAATCACCAGGTTCTCGTTATCGGGCACCAGCTCGGCGGCCGTCTGACCGCAGAACTCGAAGTAGGCCTCGTCGACCACGACGATTCGACCGGTCTCCAGGAGGGCCTTGACCTGGTCGTTTGACGCCAGGTTGCCCGTGGGGTTGTTGGGCGAGCTAAGGAAGATTATCTTCGTCCTGTCGTCGACGGCATCCCGGGCGGCCTCGACGTCTATGTCAAACAGCTCGTTCCTGGGGACATATGAGATTGCGCCGCCGGCCACACGAGCGCAGAACCCGTACATGCCGAAGGTCGGCTCGAAGTCCAATATCTTGTCGCCATGATCTATGAAGAGCCGGAAGAGCAGGTCTATTAGCTCGTCGCTTCCCGCGCCGACGACGATGGAGTCCTGTTCCATTCCGGTGTATTCCGCGAGGGCCCGCCTCATCGACCTCTGCAATGGATCGGGGTAAATATGCAACGGCGTGTTAGCGACGGCGGCGGCGGCCTTCGGAGAGCCTCCGTAGGGGTTTTCGTTGCCGTTTAGCTTGACCACTTTGTCTGGAGCTATCCCGGCCCGCTTGGCCAGAAGCTCCGGCGGGTCGACGGGGTCGTAGGTCTGAATGTCGGTCAGGTGCGGCCTTATGAGTTTTTCAACGTCTACAGCCATGACTTTGCCTTTCCTTTTCTGTTAGCTACGAGCTGCCTGCGTTATGGCTAAAGGAGCTCCTCGCGAATCTCCGCAGCCTCCGCATGGGCCGTAAAACCCTCGGCCCTACCCAGGACCGAGGCTGCTCTCGTTATTTTCTTCGATGTCTCCCGACTCAGCGCCACGATGGGGCTTATCTTCAGGAAGGAGTGTACACCCAAACCCGAGTTGAATCTCGCCGTTCCGGCAGTGGGCATCACATGGCTGGGGCCGGCCACGTAATCTCCCAGGACCTCGTAGGAGAACTCGCCGAGAAATATCATCCCCGCGTTCTTTATCTTTCCGACATAGGCCCAGGGGTCGCTCACGTTCAGGCACAGGTGCTCCGGAGCGAAATCGTTGGCGAGCTCGATGGCCTCCAACACGTCCTGGACGACCGCTATGCAGCCCTGGCCCTCCACGGACGCCCTGGCGATGCTCCCTCGCTCCAGCCGGTCCAGTCTTACCTCGACCTCCCGCTGCACGTCCTCGGCAAGCCGCTCGGATGTCGTGATGAGCACCGGCCTGGCGAGGGGGTCATGCTCCGCCTGGGCGAGAAGGTCGGCGGCGCAGAGCGTGGCGTTGGCCGTGCCGTCGGCCAGGACAACCGTCTCGGTAGGGCCGTAAAGCCCATCGATGCCAACGTCACCATACACCATCTTTTTGGCCAGCGTAACAAATATATTTCCCGGACCGCAGATGGTGTCCACTCTCGGCACCGACTCCGTGCCGTAGGCCATGGCCGCGATGGCCTGAGGCCCACCTATGCGGAAAACCCTGTCGACGCCCGCGATGTCGGCCGCCACCAGCACCTCGGGAGAGGGCGCGTCACCTCTTGACGAGGGGGTACACATGATGACTTCCTCCACGCCCGCCACCCTGGCCGGAATGGCCGTCATGAGCACGGTTGACGGGTACGGAGCGGTCCCGCCGGGAACGTAGGCACCCGCACTCCGGACGGCGGTCACGACCTGGCCGTAGCCCTCGTCGTAATCGGTCCAGCTCTTTACGCGGCACATCTCGTGAAATTTTCGCACGCGCTCGGCGGCGAGATTCAAGGCCTCGACGACCTCCTCATCCACGCCGTCGTAGGCCTCTGATATCGTCTTCTTGTCCACCTCGAATTCGTCGAGGTCCAGTCGATCGAGCTTCAGGGTCATCTCTCGCACCGCCGCGTCGCCGCGCTCCCGGACCTCTGCGATTATGTACCCTACCTCCTCGGCGGGCGTCATGGGCCTGCCGAAGGCTTTTTCGATGGACTCTAGGACCTGCGGCGAGACGTCATTCAGGTTCAGGCCCCTGCCCTGGGTCAATACCTGCCTCGCTGCCTCGATGCCTTTGACTATTTTCACGACAGGTAGTCTCCGACGACATCGACGAGGCCATCGAGCGTCTGTCTCTTGTACTCGTCGAGGTTATCGGCCGGCACGATCTCTTCGAGACGCTCCATGCCCTGCGGCACGTCCGCAACGAACTCGTCGACCATCCGGAACGCGGGATGGGTCTCGTCCCCCGACGCGATTCGTCGCGCCATGAATCGCAGCCTTTCCCACGTGAAGCCCCTGTCCATGAAGGATATGATCCACTGGGCCCACTCGGTGAGCTGCTGCGGCTCGATAAAGTCGATGACGATGGCGCCGGTAGAGGTCGCGAGCGACGACTTCAAAGAGTCGGCGCTGTCCCAGGACTGCCTATCGAGCTCCAGCTGCATGGCCCTGTCGAGGACCAGGCCGTAGGTCTCGTCCTCGAAGACGTCCCTGTTGCCGAAGAAGGGCCGGAACATGCGCGAGATCCAGACCTCGTCCGCGATGAGGTGGGTAATGTACCCCGCGATAAAAGCCTGGGTTGGACCGCTGTGGCCGTTTGCGGCTTGCAGTCCGGGGTGCGCCTCGAAAAGCCCCTGCACTCCGGCGCCAACGTCCTCGAAGTCCAGGGTCGTGAAGTGATACTCCTCGCGTGTCTTTCGCGTGATGATGCGTATGTCCGGCGATGTAGAGCCGAGCAGATAGCAGCCCATATTCGCCTCCACGACATCGCAGTCGAGGCGCTGGGCGACCTGCTTTGCCAGGTCCATGTGCGCTGGGAGATTGGGCAACGACGGGCCTCCGGTGAAGCTAAGTTAGACGGGTGTGAGCCTGGCACTGGGACTGGAAGACGTAGTTTGGCTGGGACACCGTTACGCTGCTCCCACCGATCTGGCGGAACAGGTCCACGGCCCCAAGGAGCTTGTCCTTTTCGACGATCACGGTCACCGCGTACCAGCCCTGGCCGTCCTGCGAGTAGACCTTGGAGATCGTGGGGCCGCGAAGGCCCGAGATGTCTCCGTGCGCCAGCACGTAGTTTGCGACCTCTTCCGGGGCCTCGCCCTTCATGTTGGCGGTGATTGTGTAGAACTCCTTGGACTCCAGTCGGGCCTCGATCATGTCCACCAGCGCCCTGGCCCTCTCGAGCTTCTTCTCATCGGCCGCGAGGACCCTTCGATTGCCTATCAGGCAGGCCTCGGAGGCCATTATGGAGCCGCCGACGATCGTCTTGAGACGGTTCTCCCGCATCGTCGTGCCGCTCTCGGTGATGTCCACGATGATATCGGCGAATCCCATGGCCGGCGCCACCTCCAGGGTGCCGCTGGACTGCACGAGGGAAAAGAAGTTAATGCCGCTGCCCAGCAGGAATCGCTCCACGAGCCGGGGGAATTTGGTGGCTATTCGAAGGTCTCCGCCGTCCTGCCGAAACTCCACCGAGAGGTCGACCAGGTCCGCGAGCGAGGTCACATCGACCCAGGAGTCGGGAACGCCGACGACGAGCTCGCAGTGCCCGAACCCCAGGCCCTCTATGACGACGTTGGTATCTCCGCCCTCACGGCTCAGCTCCAGGTAGCGGTCATGGCCGACGATGCCGATGTCGGCGCTGCCCTCCTCCACCTTGGGGGTTATGTCGGCGCCCCGCTGAAACAGCACGGAGATGCCGGGCAACGATGGAATCTCCGCCGTGTACCTGCGCTGGTTGGTGCGGCGCACGCCGATTCCGCAGTCGCGAAGAAAGGCCAGCGTCGGCTCGTACAGGGCGCCGTCGCTCGAGACCGCAAGCCTGAGTACTCCGCTTCCGTTCATCAAGAGTTTCTTTTAGCCTTTCCCGCCGGGGTCTGTTGCGCGGATAAGGTATCCATGATCTGCTCTAGATTATAAGCGAATCCCAATGCCGGAACATCGTCCTCGCAGCCCAGGGCCTTTATGAGCCCGTCGTAGCGGCCTCCACCGCCCAACGATCCGCCGGCCGAGGCGGCTGTTTCAAGCTCGAAGATGACGCCCGTGTAGTACGATATGCCCCTCGCCAGCCCCAGGTCGACGACGATGTCGGCCTCGGGCACGCCACGCTTGGACAGTAGCTCCAACAGGCTCCCAAGCCCGTCAAAGGCCGTGGCATCGAGGTCTCGAACGGCGGGGATCGATCTCGCCTGCTCCAGCACCTTCTGCGGTGCTCCGCTGAGCTTCGAGAGGCCTTCCACACGGCAAAGTGCCTCTTCA
>JADFQF010000121.1 GCA_022561955.1 Chloroflexota bacterium
TTCAGGGGCTCGTCCACGGCGATTCTCACCTCGGCGGTCGAAAGCAGACTCCCGACGAACGCCCCTCTGGAGACCTTCTCGCCGAGGTGACTGAGCAGGGCCGCAAGTGCAGGCCGTTTTGTCGAGAGCTCCATTATGACCCTGACGCCTATCTCGGGCCCGGTCGGCTCTCTGCCGAGCTCGGACGCCAAGGTCTTGTGAAGCGCTCTGAGCTCCATCCTGCGCTCCACGTCCAGCCCCAGGCTTACTTCCTGGGCGGCGGCAAGAAGGGCGTGCTGGCCTATCGAACGGAGGTACTCCCGGACGGTATCCGGGGCTTCTTCCGACCGCTCGCGCTCATCCACGTCGACTTCGGCTGCCGCTGACCGCCCCCTGGCGGCGTTGGCGCCTACCTTACTCTGGCCGTTATTTGTTGAAACCATGCCCTCGGCCTCTAGTATTTCCACGCTGTTCATCTATTCGTCCAGTCTCCACTTTCAATGAAAGTATCAGACCTTTACCTGCAATTCAACTGATTTTCCGCTTGGGAACCGTTTATATCCGGCGATGTAACTCAATCGTAACCTTCAATATTTTCGATTAAAGGAAACTAATATGGAATAAAACATCTAGAATCGCAGATTCCGGCCCCACTTAATATATACAACGGATTGGGGTGAAGTTGGTTATGGCAACCAGAACATATATGTGCGTCTTCCCGGGATCATGTCGCTCCTCGGTGTAGCGAAGTCCCATGACACCCGTTCGCTCGTGAAGGGGAAGGTTCTGCCCATCTCGTATGGGAGTTACTCTGCCGACGGTCCCATTGTATCAGTTTGGATGCAATATTGCGGCTAAAGATTCGCGAAACTACACACAGGAAATATACATCAGGCATTCGAGCGATCTCAGGCCTCGGAAGCCGTTACGCAAGGTGTAAAAGCACTTTTTCAGCCCTCAATACGACAACGGTTCCGGCGTAGCTATCCAGGGGAAGGCCCACAGTCTGAGGCGCATGTTTCTTGCGAAGGCTCTTGGCCGCACCGACCCGCGAGGCGGACCTAGACGTCTGGCGGCGTCTCAAGGCCGCGTTCAACGAAGGGCGTCGTAGCTACGGCACGTTGAAGAGCACGCTTCCAGACCCGTCGGTTAGAACGAGGCTGGGGTCGCCGCCCTCCTGGACCCTGAGGTCGACGCGAGAGAGCGTATCTTCGTCGGCCAGGACCAGTGACGGCGGCCCGCTGGACGAAGCGGCCAGGGACGCATGAGGCTCGCCGCTGGAATCAAGGAATACCAGGGCCGACAGATCGTCCTTCCACACTCTCAGGTCCGCGCGAACATTGCCTCTTGAGTCCAGTATTTTCAGGCCCGCTACGCCGTCGGGTGTGACGCTCAGGCTCACCCTGTCCGTGCCGGTGGAGTCTGAGAGGACTAGACTTGGAGCACCGTCGTTGCCTACTTTGAGCGCCGACCTTCGTCTCCCCGACTTGTCGAACAGGTCCACGGCAGGTGCTCCATCAGTTCCCAATGATACCTTGGCCCTGTCTCGTCCGCTCTCGTCCATGAGTATCAGGCCCATCGTGCCGTCCGACATCTCGCCCAGCCTCAACCGCAGACGCTGCGCGCCGTCGTAGAAGTCCAGGGAAGGGAGGCCGTCCGGGCCGATGCCCAGCTCCGCGCGAGGTGCGCCGAATTCATCGGTCAGGATGAACTTTTCGGCCGAGATGGTGCCGGGGGACGTCGCCGTTGGCGTAAAGAAGCAGCCGGTCATCATCAGGGCCATGGAAACGCCAAGTGGGGCCACGGATGCACGCCTTATTCGAGCCGACGGCCTGACACCGCTCTTTAACATCGAAATCAAGTTGAACAGATATCTGCTTGCGAACTGCGCCCGGACCCTCATATTCTCCCCCACACTGGCGAATTCGGCGCGCCTGACCGTGGCGTCAAACGGCTGGCTGAAATCAGGTGGCCGACATATCCTTGTATATGGACTGTTTTCTTAGAAAAATGTCAACTCAATGCGGTAGCCGCGCGGTTATGGACGCCGGCCACACCATCCGAAAACCGTGCGGCCCATCTGCCGTAAAAACCCGACGTTATTGGTCCTGCGGCGAACACCCCGAGATACGAGCGGCGTCACTCTAGAAGAAACCCACGCAGGTCTGTGTGAACACCTCGATGCCTCCGACGACGTACCCGCTGGAGCGAGCCGGCCGGCGCGGTTTCGTAACACTCCGGTAACTTAGATTGGTTACGATGTGCATAGGGAGTGGGAGGCCCTACTTTTCACTCCTATCGGCCGCCCGGGCAATCTGGTCAGTCTCAGCGCATCTACCTGCCTGCCCGGGCGGTTTTCTCCCTCGCGAATCGTGGCCCCTCTTAATGCTTCAGCGCGCTCGTGCCGTACCCGCCTTGGCCGATTGCGAACGATTTTTCCCAGAAGTGAGCGGCGCTCGTGCCTCGCCCGTCGTTCTCGTGACGGATTTTCCCCGAATGCGATGCCACTCCCCGTGGAAGCACGCCTGTAAGAAGTAGGAAAGTGCTATACTCAGCGCCAAAGGCCGATAAATTCCGAATACCGGCCCGGAGCAGGCGGGTACAAACATCGAGGGAGCGAAATATCTATGAGCGCGAATAGAGTCGATGGCGTTGACGGGCCCATGAAGGGCGTGAAGGTATTGGACTGGACGATGTGGCAGTTCGGGCCCGTGGCGGCTTCCATGCTTGGCGACATGGGCGCCGACGTCATTAAGATCGAGGCGTTGGACGGCGACGTCGGGCGAGCCGTGTCCGTCATGGAGTCCGCTGAGGCCGGCCTACCCGCGGGCAGGAACGCCTACTTCGAGACGTGCAACCGGAGCAAGCGAGGCATCGCCGTCAATCTCAAGACCGAAGAGGGCAGGAAGATCGTCCACAAGCTGGTCAAGAACGCCGACGTCTTCATCCAGAACTTCCGGCAGGGGGTGGCCGAGCGGCTTTCGATGGACTACGAGACGCTGAAAGAGATCAACCCGAAGCTGATTTACGCCTCGGCGTCGGGCTTCGGCCCGAAAGGACCCGACTCTGGACAGGGCTCGTTGGACGGCTGTGGCCAGGCACGTGCGGGCCTGATGATGGCCGCCACGCCGCCCTGGGCCAAACACCCCATCTCCGTTCGGGGAGCGCCTTCAGACCAGGTCGGCGGCATTACGCTTTGCCTCGGCATAATATCGGCGCTGTTTGCGAGGGAAAGCCTGGGAATAGGCCAGAAGGTCGAGGTCTCCCACCTGAGCAGCTCGATGTTCCTTCAAGGACTGGCGATCGGAATGGACCTTCTGACCGACAGCAGCTTTCCGACCCTGGACCGCGACAACGTCCGCAACGTGATGTACAACATCTACCTCTGCAAGGACGAGAGCTGGATTCGCATATCCAACCCGCAGCCGGCGCGCTACTGGGAGCCGTTCGTGAAGTCCATGGACCTGGAATACGTCCTGGAGGACAGCAGGTTCGAGGGCATCGAGGCAGGCGCTGCGCCTCCACCCGAGCTGCTGAAGATTATCGAGGACAGGTTTGCCGAGAAGACCTTCGCGGAGTGGGACCAGATATTCCGTCAGCACGGATTCATCTACGCGAAGATTCAGTCCGTGTCGGAGCTGAAGGACGACCCGCAGGTCATCGCCAACAACTACATCACGGACTTCGACCACCCGTCCATAGGTCCCATCAAGGTCTGCAACTTCCCCGTCGCCTTCAGCGAGACTCCCGCAGGGGTGTGGAAGGAGGCTCCGGAGCTCGGTCAGGACACCGAGGCTATTCTTATCGACGAGCTTGGCTACGACTGGGACGACATCGTCAAGCTCCAGGAGGCCGAGGCGATACTATAGGACGCTGCCGAGTGGGGGTTGTGCACGGGGACTCAATGACAAAAGCTCTAACCAAGGAGAATTAATGTACGTGATACGCAGGATCGCGAGGACGCAGCCGGGTAAAGAGTGGGTAGTGGCAGGTCTGCTGACCAAGATTTGCAACGCATACGAGGCCAATGGCCGGGACAAGGCGCAGGTCTACATGGGGCGCGGCCTTCCCGGCGACCAGAACGTGGTCTATGCCGAGTGGACACAGGGCAGCATCGAGCCCAACCGCCTTCCGAGCGTCCCGAAGTCCGTTCTGACCGACAACGCCGAGATGCAAAAGCTGCTTACGTCCTACGACCTCGAGTTCTACGAGCTGGTCACGCCGGACAAGCTATCAGAGCGAGGCCTGAGTTAGGGCGAGACGTAATCCGTTTAAACCTAGTCGTGTCGATTACTCCGGCTCGGGGTACAGGATGCCCTCTTCAAATCTAGTGTAACGCATCGCGCTGATGTCCACGGACGCGCCGCCGTCCACGATAAGCTCGGCCATTACCTGCCCCGTCCCAGGGGCCATGGCGAATCCGTGTCCGCTGAATCCCGTGGCGAAGTAGAAGCCGTCGACGCCTGGCACTTCCCCTATGACGGGAATCCTGTCCGGCGTTCCATCGATATAGCCCGCCCAGGCGTTCTCCACCCGCACCAGGCCTGCCAGATGTGGATACAGCTTCTGTAGCTTCTCCATGCCGTCTCGGATCTTCTTGTTGTTCGGCTCCGGCTCAATGCCCACGGTATGTGCGAATGGATGTCGCCTGGACTCCGACCAGGGCAACCTCCGGCCTATGTCCCTAACGAACTCCCGACCAAGGCGCAGTCTGATGTTTCGCCAGCTCCCTTTATAGGCTGGCCAAAAATCCTTCATATGCCTGAAGGAGTCCAGCGTTAGATCGTAATCAGCCGTACCGTCGCCCGCCACAATAAGGGAGCCGTCGATTCGCTGGCGAACGGCGACACCTGCTCCCCATACGTTCATTTCCGTGAATCGCGGCACGGGGTTGGTCCTGCAAACCGTCGCTCTCACCTTGCGCTGAGGGAGGTTCAGGCCCACCATCCTGCCTATGACACTGGACCATGCACCCGCCGCGCAGATGACAATAGGCGTCCTTATCTCTCCGAGCTCAGACCTAACGCAGGCAATGCCGCCGCCGGCTACCGTCAGGCCTTCCACCGCGCAATTCGTGTACAGTTTTACGCCGCTCTCCTGGGCAGCGCGCGCGAATGCCGTCGTTGTCTTAACCGGGTCCGCATGGCCGTTGGTCCGGTTATGGTACGCCCCCGTCCAGTCTCCGTTGATTTCCGGAATGAGCTTCCGCGCCTGGCTGCGGGAAAGCATCTGCACGTCCATGCCCACTCTCTGCATGATCTCAGTCTGCCGGGTCAGTTTCTGGAACTCTACTTCGTTGTGCGCAAGATACAGCGATCCGCCCTGTACCCACTCAAGGTCCGCATTCAGCTCGTCGGAAAGCGTGGGCCAGAGGCTTTGAGAAAGCATCTGAAGCTGGGCTTCGTGAGGATTTCGCAGCTGGCTTACCCAGCCCCAGTTGCGGCTGGACTGCTCCCCGGCGACCTCGCCCTTCTCCAGGAGAACGACGGAAAGCCCCCGCTTGGCGAGGTTATAGGCCGTTGCACACCCGACGATTCCGGCGCCAATCACGACTGCATCTGCTTTCGACGCCAAGGCTTTCAATAGATTATTTCCCTTCACCTTACCGGAGCCATCTGCGGCGAATCATACTAGACCAGTAGCTGGGGCCGGCACATTTGCCATGACTGCGGTGGACTTTGTTTTGTAAT
>JADFQF010000122.1 GCA_022561955.1 Chloroflexota bacterium
ATCTCTCCGGGCAGTAAGCTCGCGGCGGTAGTCGGCTCAGGGGGATTCGTGAGGGTAAACAGCCGTCACCACCAGGGCATCAAGGAGCCACAGAAGTCGTCCGAGCTGCTTGCGTCCGCCTATTCCCTGGAGGACGGCTACATCGAAGCGCTGGAAAGCCCCGGTCACCGTTGGGTCATCGGCGTCCAATTTCACCCGGAACGACGCATGGAGGTACCGCCTCACTTCGACCGGCTGTTTCAGTCGTTGGTGGAGCGTGCCGCAGAGGGTGTTCGAGCCGCGCAATAGCCGCGACAGCGCCTAAATAGTGATGGTAAAATCGGTCTTATTCTGTTAAGATGCCGATAGTACGAATGTTCTCAGCATTCCATGCACCCAGTGGGAGAAATTTCGTCATCACGTACCCTCCAATACGCGAAATCGCTCACACTTTCGGTAGCTCTTTTAGCCTACTTCACAGAATTTTCGGACCAGACCTGGGTCGGCGTAGCAACGACGACTCGGCCGCAAATTCCACTTCCAGATAAGGTAGCTCGGGGGTCATTTTATGGTAACTCAAAAGACGGCATATGGGTTCATAAAGCCGACGGAAATCGAAGACGAGATGCGCACCGCCTATCTCGACTACGCTATGAGCGTAATCGTGTCCCGGGCGCTTCCGGACGTCCGTGACGGCTTGAAACCAGTACAGCGGCGCATTCTATACTCAATGCACGAGCTGGGCATGAGGCCCAACTCGGCCTATAAGAAGAGCGCCCGCCTCGTCGGAGAGGTGCTCGGCAAGTACCATCCTCACGGCGACCAGTCCGTGTACGACGCCATGGTGCGATTGGCCCAGCCGTTCAGCCTGAGAATGCCTCTGGTAGACGGCCAGGGCAACTACGGCAGCGTAGACAACGACCCTCCCGCCGCCATGCGTTACACGGAGGCCAGACTTACCGCAGTCGCCGAGGAGATGCTCGACAGCCTCGACCAGGAAACCGTAGATTTCATAGACAATTTCGACGGCTCACTTCGCGAGCCCGTGGTACTCCCCGCGCGCCTGCCGAACCTCCTGATAAACGGCGCCTCGGGGATCGCGGTCGGCATGGCCACCAACATACCACCACATAACCCGACAGAGATCTGCAATGCCATCGTTCACCTCATAGACCATCGCGACGCCACGGTCGAGGACCTGATGAAATTCGTCACGGGTCCCGACTTCCCCACGGGCGCGACGATCATGGGAACGGAAGGCATCAAGAACGTCTATACGACCGGCCGCGGCCAGATAATCGTCCGCGCGAAGGCCGAGATCGAGCCCATCGACAATTCCAATCGCATGCAGATCATCGTGAGAGAGCTGCCCTATCAGGTCAATAAGGCCGCACTGGTAGAGAAGGCCGCCAATCTGGTGAAGGATAAGCGCCTGGACGGTATCTCTGAGATTCGCGACGAGTCGGACCGCGACGGCATGAGGATCGTGTTCGAGCTGCGAAGCGGCACCCAGCCGATGGTCATCTTGAACAACCTCTACAAGCTGACTGCGATGCAGTCTTCGTTTTCGGCTAACATGCTGGCGCTGGTCGAAGGCTCCCCCGTGGTCATAACCCTGAAGAACGCCCTTCAGCACTTTATCGACTTCCGGCAGACGGTCGTCACCAGGAGGTCGGAATACGAGCTGAGGCGAGCAGAGGAACGCGCCCACATACTGGCCGGGCTGCGCATAGCCATAAGCAACCTGGACGCCGTCATCGCCCTCATAAGGGGCGCAGCGGACGCCGATGCCGCCAAGACCGGCCTCGTGGAGCGCTTCGGCCTGGACGAAGCGCAGGCCCAGGCGATCCTGGATATGCAGCTGAGGCGCATCGCCACCCTGGAGCGCGAGCGACTCGAACGAGAATACCTGGAGCTTCAAGAAAGAATTCGGGGACTCCAAGAGCTTCTCGCCGACCCCTCCAAGATTTTGAAGGAAGTGAAGAAAGAGACAACGGAGCTGAATAAGAAGTTCGGTCAGGAGCGCAGGACTGATATCAGCAACCAGGCCCACGACATCGACCGAAGAGAGCTCGAGGCCCATGAGCAGGTGGTGGTGACCTTGAGCAAGAGCGGCTACATCAAGCGAATCCCCGCCGACACATACAGAAACCAGCATCGCGGCGGCAGAGGCGTCGTCAGCATGAATACGCGCGACGACGATCCCATCAATCAGATACTGGTCGTCGACACCCATGACGACCTGCTCTTCTTCACGAATACCGGACGAGTGCTTCGTCTGACCGCCTACGAGCTGCGGGCCGACGTATCGCGAAACACCAGGGGCGTGCCGCTGGTCAACGTAATCCCTCTCACGGACATAGAGCGGGTGAGCGCCGTAATCGGGACGGAAAGCCTGGATCACGACGACATGTACGTGGTGATGGGCACTCGAAGGGGCAGCGTCAAGAGGATGGCGCTGAGCGCGATATCCTCTATACGGCCGTCGGGCCTCATCGTGATGAACCTCAGGAAAGGCGACGAGGTGGTCGCCGTCCGGCTGGCCACCGAGGCTGAGGACGTCATAATGGTGACGCAGCAGGGGATGTCCATAAGGTTCGCGGTCGCCGCGGTGACGGCCCGACAAAGGGCTGCCGGCGGCTTGAAGGGGATCACCCTCCGCCGAAGCGACCTCGTCGTTGCCATGGACATAGTTAACGACGATACCAGGCTTCTAGTGATCAGCGAACAGGGATTCGGCAAGCTGACGAGAATGAGCGAGTATCGGAAGCAGGGCCGAGGCGGCGTGGGCATCAAGACCTTTAACATAAGGGCCAAGACCGGTAAGGTCGCGGCCGCGGCCGCCGTGGATGCCAGCAAGGAGGTCTACGTGGTCTCGGAGCAGGCGCAGGTGCTGCGGACGAGCCTGTCGGAGATCTCCAGCATGGGTCGAGCGACCCAGGGAGTCACTATATTCAAGCCCCAACCCGGAGATGCCGTGGCCTCGATCGCAGTCGTTAGCGATCTCGACAAGGACATGGACAAGGGTAAGCAGATCCCGCTCAGGGGAGTATCCAAGAACGGCAAGACTGGAAACGGCAAGTCGGAGAAGTAGGTCCGGTAGGCCGCATTCCGTTAAACAGGGGACGAAGGCCTTCGACCAGGTATTGAGCTCCCTGGCCTCGAAAGAAGATGGACCGATAGTCCGGTGGCTATCGGTCCATTCATTATGTGAGGGTAACCTGTTACAGCCACGGCCGTTCAAATATACGGACCCTGATTCACATTTCCGACATCAGACTAAGTATAGGATAATCGCCCCGGCCACTTGGCCGAACTTGAGGTACTCCTGCCATTGTTGAAGAAACTCTTTGCGACCGGATATAAGATGCGACTGCCTCTGACCGCGATCGCCGGATTCGGAGTCGCAGTCTTGCTGGCGGCGTGCGGCACCGACGGCGCGGATGTTATACCCACGCCGGTCCCCGAGCTTCCGCTCGCAACCGTTGAGCCGACATCGACGCCGACCGTTGAAATCCAGCCTACCCTCACGCCTACCTTCGAAGTGCCGAAGCTGTTGCCGACGGCCTTACCTTTCCCTACCAGGACGCCCAGCGCGACGCGGACGCCCGTTCCGTCGACGGACGCGCAGCCCGCAAACTCCGTTGATGGCGAGCGGGCTCAGCCGCTGGCGGAGCTGTCTGAGAGGATGGCCGACAACGCCTTCGATTTTCTCACGAGCTTCACCGAGGACCACAGCCCCAGGGCGAGCGGCACCGATCAGGAGAAGGCGGCCGCCGAGTTTCTCGCGGCAAGGCTCCGCGGCCTGGGCTACGACGTCGAATTGCAGTCGTTCACCGTTGACATCATCCCCAGGGACGTCCCGTTCCTGTCGCTCACGTCTCCCGAGGACCGAACGTTCCGAGGCATCCCATTTACATTGTCGGGTGAAGGCGAGGTAGAAGCGCCACTGGTCTTCGTCGAAAGGGCATTTCCAGATGAGATACCCGAGTCCGGCCTCGCCGGTAAAATCGCCCTGATCGAGCGGGGAGAAATCACCTTCGAGGAGAAGGTGACACGGGTTGCGGAAGCGGGAGCCATAGCCGCCGTCGTCTTCAACAACATACCCGGCCTCTTTGGCGGCACCCTCCGCAACGAAGGCGACATTCCGGCCGTCGCTATCTCCCAGGAAGACGGTGAAGAGCTCCTTGGCCTCATGGAAGAGGACGACATCATCGCGGAGGTCCGCGTCGTCGTCGAGACCAGGGAGACGCAGAACGTCGTGGCCCAGAAGCAAGGGACGGCGGGAGACGGCACGGTCGTGGTTCTTGGCGGCCACTACGATACGGTCCCCGACACGCCGGGCGTCAACGACAACGGCTCCGGCATCGCCACGTTGATGGCGGTCGCCGAGGAGATCGCCGACAAGAGCTACCCCTTCACGATTCACATCATCCCGTTCGGCTCCGAGGAGCTTGGATTGAGGGGCAGCAGACACTACCTGGAATCCCTCGAGAACGACGAGATCGATTCCATAAATACCATGTTCAACTTCGACGCCCTCTCCAGCGGCCCGACGGTGGGCATCATCGGCGACGCCTCCCTGACACGCATAGTCATCGATCTGGGCGACGCCAACGGAATCGAGGTCTCACGGCGCCAGGGACTAACCGGCGGCAGCAGCGATCACGCCTCCTTTCGGTCCGCGGGAGTGCCCGTGATCTTCTTCATGGCTGACGACTTCTCTCGAATCCACACGCCCGACGACACGCTTGAGTTCGCACAGCCGGAGCTAATGGGACGGCATGCCGCCCTAGCCATAGGCCTTTTGGACGAAATTGCGCGGCAACAGTAGCTATAGGGCCGGCGATGCCCTGTCCCGATCTTTGGGCATCGATGTTAGCCGAGGCAGGCGGGCGGGTTATCCTATTTTAGGGCCGCAAACCCACTGAATTTCCGTTCAATCCGTTTGCCAACCAACCAGACTCCGAAGTGCACCAAAAAGCGACTTGTCCCACTATTATGCGTGGCATATAATAAAAACTGGTGCAATCTTTTTTCGAGGAAGGTCGATTCAACACTCTGAGGGCTGTCTTACTCGTAGACCGCAATTTACCGCCCTTGATTTGACGCATGACTACTAGCAAAAGAGACTACTACGACGTTCTGGGGGTATCCAGAAGCGCCTCAGACGAAGATATAAAAAAGGCCTTCCGCAAGCTGGCCATGGAGTATCATCCCGACCGCAACAAGAGGGATGGTGCGGAAGAGAAGTTCAAGGAGATCAACGAGGCCTACCAGGTCCTCTCCGACTCCAAGAAGCGGACGGCCTACGATCAGTTCGGCCACGCCGGATTATCGGGAAACGGCGCCGGAAGAGGGTTCGAGGGCTACGAAAACTTCGGCGGCTTCGGCGACATATTCGACGCGTTCTTCGGCGGCTTCGGCGGGTCTCGCACACGCGGCCGGCAGGATAGCGCGAGGCGTGGCGCCGACATACGTTACTCCATGACTATCGACTTCGAGGATTCCGTATTCGGCGCCGAAGAGGACATAGAGCTTCAGCGGACCGAGGTCTGCTCCGCCTGCAAGGGCAGCAGAAGCGAGCCCGGCAGCTCCCCTACCACCTGCTCCAATTGCAGCGGCAGCGGAGAGGTGCGCCGCGCACACCAGAGCGTGTTCGGCCAGTTCGTTCAGGTCGTCGC
>JADFQF010000123.1 GCA_022561955.1 Chloroflexota bacterium
GCGGACGTCTGGCCCACCGACGTCGAGGGCACCTTCCGGCGAATCACAGAGGCCGTCGAAGGCATCCTGAAGGCGGGCGCGATGCCCGTGGTGCTTGGCGGAGACCACGCGATAACATTTCCAGTCGTGCGGGCGTATAGCGAACCTTTGCACGTGGTGCACTTCGATGCGCACATCGACTATTCCCCCTTCATGCACGGATTCGAATACTCCAACTCGCACGCCTTTCGCCATATCCACCACATGTCTCATGTGCAGAGTCTGACTCAGGTCGGCATTCGGAGCCTGCGAAACGTCAAGGACTGGGTCGACGATTCGATCAGCGACGGGAATCGGGTTATCGGCATGGCGGAGTCGCGTGAGCTGGGCCCCAAGGGGCTCGCCGAGCTGCTGCCCGAAGGCGCGCGCTGCTACGTCAGCATCGACATCGACGTGCTCGACATGCCGTTGGTGCCCGGATGCGTGTCCGCCGAGCCCAACGGCATGAGCTATGCGGAGCTGCGTGACGACCTGTTTGCGCTGGCGGAGCATCTGGACATAGTAGGCTTCGACCTGGTGGAGGTAAATCCTCAGCTGGACGTCGGCACCGGGATTACGTCGTACCTGGCCGCACATACGATTCTGGAATTTCTCGGCCGCATATGCGTTCAGCCACGTTGGATTGCGAGAAGAAAAAGCTAGAGCGGGTGGCAATCACCTGGATCTTTTTATAGATACGGGACTGTAGAGACGTCAATTCGACATGCGGGTCCCGTTGGCGAGAGAAGTCCGGCCCATCGGGCGATCATCCTGTGCAGCCCGCCCGAATGGATGGACCAGACCGATTAGGATATGACCAGCGAGTCCTATTAAGACGCCCTCGGTCCGTTCGGGCGAGCGATCTGCGGGTGGTCCAGTACCTCACGGACCTTCAGAGCGAGGACATCCGGGGTAAAAGGCTTTTGAATAAACTGGCCGTCGTCTGCATACAGGGACCGGAGGATGTCGTTATCGTCGATATAACCCGATGTGAGAAGCACCTTCGTCTCGGGGTGAATCTCCCTCATCTGCGTAGCAAGCTCCATGCCGCCCATTAACGGCATCACGACGTCGGTCAGCAGAAGATGTATCTCCTGCCCGACGTGTTCCTGGGCTTTCTGGATGGCCTCCACGCCGTTGGTAGCTTCGACCACCGAGTAGCCGTGGTCGCGCAAGGTCTGCGTCATCATCTCGAGCACAGACGGCTCATCCTCTACCAGGAACAGGGTCTCCGTGCCGTATGCCGACACATGGACGTCCTCTTCGCTGGTTGTAACGTCGGCGATGTCTTCGATGAGCGGCAAATATATGCAGAATGACGTGCCCTCTCCAAGCTCGCTTTCGACCGTTATGAACCCCTTGTTTTGCTCTAGTATCGTGGAACATGTCGAGAGTCCCAGGCCTGTTCCCCTATTCTCCTCTTTCGTGGTGAAGAAGGGTTGGAAGATCCGGGCCTTTACTTCGGGGGACATGCCCGTGCCGGTGTCGGTGACCGTCAAGGTCACGTAACTCCCGTCGGGTACCCCATCGGGACCCACGTTTTCATCGTCGTCGACCGTCAATTCCCCTGTCTCGACTGTAATCTTCCCCAGGCCGGGCATGGCGTCCCGGGCGTTGACGGCAAGATTTACGAGTATCTGCGTGAACTGGCCGGGGTCGATATTGGCCAGACCGATGTCCTGTTTCAGCATGACGACCAGCTCGATGTCCTCGCCGATCACCCTGCGGAGCATATCGTTGGTGTCGAGAACGAGCTCGTTCAGGCTAACGACCCTGGACTGCAAGGCGTCGCGCCGAGAGTATGACAGCAGCTGCTGGGTCAGGCGGGCACCGCGTTGCGCAATCTTCTTGATCTCCTGGATGTCTCGTAGTACGGACTCCTGCGGGCGCTCAGGCTTCATCAGTAGCTCGGAATAGCCCATGATCGCCGTCAGAAGGTTGTTGAAATCGTGGGCGACTCCGCTTGCAAGCCTGCCGACGCCCTCCATCTTCTGGGCGTGCTGTAGCTGCTCGATGTAATGTGAGGTCTCCTGCTCGAGCCGCTGCTGCTGTAGATCTAGCAGCCGCTCACCGACGCTGACACGCGCACGTAACTCCTCGGAATCGAAGGGCTTCGTCACGTAGTCGTCTGCTCCGGCGCGCAGGCCTTCTATGATATCCTCCCTGCGCCCTTTGGACGTGAGCAGTATGACGTAGGGCGGCGTGATGCCCTGCGCCTCGCTTATCTTCTGACAGACCTCGACGCCGTCCATGCCCGGCATCATCCAGTCCAGGATGACGAGCTCCGGTGCGTCCTCGCTCTGAATCGCCTCCCATGCGTCGCTGCCGTTGGAGGCGGTCGAAACGTCGTACCCCCATCTCAAGAGAGTCGTCTCGAGAAGCAGTCGAGTGGACCTGTCGTCTTCAGCTACCAGTACCTTCATGTCGCATACTCTTTCGAAAGCGCCTCTAATGCCGGCAGCAGGCGATTCATCTCTTCATCGAGCATCCTAAGAGCATCGTCCGCCCCGCTAAGCTCGGCGCTTCGCCCGATCATTTCCAGACGGAGGGCCGCTTCATAGACTGCATGTGCCTGCAAGTTGCCCACGGCGCCCTTCAGCGTGTGCGAGGTCCTTTGCAATACCTCGGCATCTCCTCTGGCAATCGCAGCACGTATATCCTCCATGAACTTGGGGCAGTCCTCCAATATAAGGCCAACCATCTGCCCCAACAGCTCTTCGTCACCTTCGAGCTGGTCCAGGGCAGCGGCCTTGTCGATCACCTGGCTGTCTTCTGATGCCACCGGCGTGCTCCTTTGCGGCTCATTTTTCGAATCGCTGGTCGCGTCGCTCGGGCTGTCTACAGACTCCTCGATCACTCGGAACAGCTCTTTGGACTTCAGTGGCTTGGCGACGTAGGCGTCCATGCCTGATTCGAGACAACGCTCTCGGTCACCCGCCATCGCGTTTGCGGTCATGGCGACAATCGGGATGTGGCCGCCCGTGGCCTTCTCCTTTTCGCGAATTATCGCGGTCGCCTCGAAGCCACTCATTTCAGGCATCTGCACATCCATGAGCACCAGATCGAACTTTTCGGCGTCGAAGGCCTGGACGGCCTCTCGCCCGTCGTTGGCTAGAAAAACACGATGTCCGCGCTTTTCCAGAAGCCGAGTTACGAGCTTCTGGTTAACATCGTAGTCTTCCGCGATGAGGATGTAGAGGCTGCGCACTTCGGCCTCTTGGGTATCTGCAACAGGCGCTTGAGGGCTGGCCGGCTGCGTCGATTCGAGTGCCGACAGCAGGACCTTCAGCAGGCTGGCCTGCTTGATCGGCTTGGTGAGATAACGTGTGATTCCAAGCTCTCGACACTTGGCGGCATCCCCACCTCTCTCCGACGACGTCAGCATCATGATGGTTGCCCCGGTGAGGCCGGGCTGCTCCCTGATGCGCCGTACAAGCTCAAAACCGTCCATCACCGGCATATTGACGTCGCTGAGTATCAGGGGGACCTCGTTGCCCTCGGCCTTTGCCCGCTCCAATGCCCGCAGCGCAGACAGGCCGTCTTCCACCAGGATCGGCTTCATTCCCCAATTGGTGACGACCTGTTCGAGAATTCGCCGGTTCGTCGCATTGTCGTCTACTATCAGGACCGTCATGTCTTTGAGCGCCGAAACGTCGGTGGTGATCGACGTCACCGGGGAGGCTTCGGTCTGAATGCCCAGTCTGGCGACGAAATGAAATGTACTGCCTACGCCCACTTCGCTGTCCACCCAGATCTCGCCGCCCATCATCTCGATGAGCTGAGAAGATATGGCAAGGCCAAGTCCGGTCCCGCCGTAGCTACGTGTCGTGGACCCATCCGCCTGGGAGAATGACTGAAATATCTCTTCCTGCTTATCGGCGGGTATGCCGATTCCCGTATCAGATATAGAGAAGTGGAGGCGGACCTCATCCGGACCGGCATCTCGTTGGCTGTCCAGGTCTACCTTTACGACGACCTCTCCGTGCTCCGTAAACTTGATGGCGTTGCCGACAAGGTTTACCATGATCTGCCGCAATCGGCCTACGTCTCCCACGACGCCGTCCGGAACGTCAGGCGCCATCTCGAAGGCCAATTCCAGGCCTTTCTCATGCGCCCGCAGCGCGAGCAGGTGCATGGTGTCTCCGAGACTCTCACTAAGATCGAAGCCTTCGATCAGGAAATCCAGCTTCCCGGCTTCGATCTTTGAGAAGTCGAGAATGTCGTTGATTACCGTAAGCAGAGAGTCCGACGATTTCTTTACCAGGTCGAGATATTCTCTCTGCTCCTCGACGAGCTCGGTATCGAGCAACAGCTCCGTCATGCCGACGATTCCGTTCAGGGGCGTACGAATTTCATGGCTCATGTTGGCGAGAAATTCGCTTTTAGCCCTGTTGTGCACTTCGAGCTGAGCGTTTGTGGCCGTGAGGTCGTCCTGCTGCTGCCGGATCGTTTTCGAGCCGCGCCAGACGATGGAGATCAGGCCCAGGTATAGAACGACGAAGCCACCGCCTACGGCGCCAGCGGTCGTCCAAACCATATCGTCGAGGTCTTCGCTCAATTGGGTAATCGCGGAGGGATCAAGGGCCTTTGTCGAGCTTCCTCCAATCATGGCCGTGACATTCGATTTGAGGAGCGCGACGTCCTGATTCAGTCGGACGGTGATAATGACCGAGATGGCGACGGCCGCGAAGGTCATGATCGCGAAGCTAAAGATCGCAGACTTGACGAGGGGATTCTGAGAGAGTCTCATGTTTTAATGCACCCTAATTTTCGGATCATGCCGACAGAGTACGGCTGATGACAGGCATGCCGAATCACCGCCGTATCCCTTGTTTCAACAAGCCATTATCAGATATCGAGCGAAATTAATGGGAGATATTCATGAAATCATTATTGCTCTCGAATCGCGAGGAAATAAGGGGGAATACCCCTATGCCAATGGGTGCGGAGCGACATCTTTTTGGCCGTGTGAGTCCGGCAAGTGCAAATCACGGCAAACGGATAGCCTACTTTGAGGCCTCACGCCCGGCCAACGCAATTCGCGTCGTACTGCCGTTGAAGTAGGTGCCGACCCTCAGTCGAATGTCGTCTCAGATAGACGAAAAGTCCACTTGCCGATCGGGATGGTTCGAAAACTAGCAGGAGAGAGGGCACGCTTATGGAAATCACAAGAAGAAACTATGATAGTGTTCCGGTTACCGGCTCGCCTCACTATCACTCCGTAAGGGCTGGCAATTTGCTGTTCATCTCGGGCGCCACCGCCAAGATGACCGACGCGGAATACGGGGACATGGCCGCGCAGACCGAAGCAGTGTTGGTAATGATTAGAAACATGCTGGAGGCGGAGGGCGGAAGCCTCGATAACGTGGTGAAGGTAACCAACTTCGTCACGGACATTTCCAAAGAAGCGACGGAGGCCTCTCGCGACATGCGCCGCAAGTACTTCGGAGAGAAGCTGCCGGCCAGCACACGGGTACAGGTGGTCGGGCTCATCGAGCCGCAGCTTTTGATCGAAATCGAGGCCATCGCCGTGCTGCCGGACTGATCGAGCGCAGAATTGGGCTAAGTGACCATCTCAAAAAGGAGGACGCCTTGTTCCCGCTCGCCCACCCTCGGGGTTTTTTG
>JADFQF010000124.1 GCA_022561955.1 Chloroflexota bacterium
ACATCGCACGGAGCCTGCGGTAGCGCGTTCCGCGACTTGGTCTACAGCCCTCACGCAATTGCGACCGTTCGCCTGAAGCGTAGGCGGCAAGGAGTACGTCGCATGGTGGAGTTCTTGTCATGTCCGCGGTGACAAGCCTGAAACGTCTGGCGTTCGGGGAGACCGGGCGGCGCGACCGTTGGTGGATACAACCGCTCGCCGTCGCAACGGGACTGTCTGCCTTCCTCGTGTACACGACCTGGGCCGCGTTTCAAGGCGCGCACTACTTCCATGATGGCGGCGGTGCGCATTACCTTTCACCGTTCTATTCGCCATTGCTATTCGGAGAGGCCGGTGAGCCCCGATGAGGTGCGGGAGGCGCTATCGGGCTTTCCCGGAGTATGCGTGGTGGACGAACCCAAATCAAACGTGTATCCTATGCCCGTTGACGCCGCAGGCAAGGACGAAGTGTTCGTCGGCAGAATTCGCAGGGACATGTCTCATCCCAACGGCATCGCGATGTGGCTGGTCTCGGACAACCTCAGGAAGGGTGCCGCGACGAACGCCCTTCAGATCGCGGAAGAGGCTCTGAGAAGGGACCTTGTTCCCGGGCGAAAGGGTTCCGCCGTCGGCTAACGCAGCGGAATCGCCAGTGCTTTGCGGCGCAAGCTTAACAAGGAGGGCCAGGTCATGGTCGAAATCGGCAGGCTGATAACCGCAATGATAACTCCCTTCGACGAACAGGGCGAAGTGGACTACGATGAGGCCAAGCGCCTGGCCGTGGCCCTGGTGGATTCCGGCAGCGACGGGCTGGTCATAACCGGCACGACGGGTGAGACCCCTACCCTGACGACCGAGGAGAAGCTGCGGCTCTACGAGGCCACGAAGAGCGCCGTGGGAGACCGCGCCGCCATCATCGCCGGCACTACGACCTATGCCACGGCCGCCAGCATCGAGATGAGCAAGGAGGCGGAGAGGCTCGGCGTCGATGCCATACTGATGACCGTCCCCTCGTACAACAAGCCCCCGCAAGAGGGCCTTTACCAGCACTTCAAGTCCATCGCCGAGAGCGTGCATATCCCATGTGTGCTGTACAACGTTCCCAGTAGGACCAGCCTCAATATGACGGCCGAGACCACCGTCCGCCTCAGCAAGGTCGACAACATCGTCGGCACGAAGGAGGCCAGCAGCGACATGGTGCAGATCACGCGCGTCATTCGCGACACGGACGACGACTTCAAGGTGTGGAGCGGCAACGACGACGAGACGTTCTACATCATGTGCTCCGGCGGCTACGGAGTCGTGAGCGTGGCGTCGCACCTGATCGGCAGGCAGATCAAGGGCATGATGGGCTTGATCCTCGAGGGCGACATCGAGGCTGCCGCTGCCGAGCACAAGAGACTCTTCGAGATGTTCAAGATACTGTTTATAGTTTCCAATCCGATACCGGTAAAGTACTCGGTGCGTAAGGCGGGATTCGACGTCGGCGAGACGCGGCTGCCATTGGTGCCTCCGGACGAGGCGACGGCTGCGGCCATCGACAAGGTCGTGTCCGGCTACACGATCGACCTGCCGGTGGCTGTCGCAGGCGACGACTAGGGACTTCACCCCCTCTGAATCTCCCCCTTAACAAGGGGGAGACGGTGCTTTATCTCCCTTGAGGGGAGAGGCCCTCGTGAAATCCCTTCTCCCTAGATTGTCCGACGCATCGGACTCCGATACTTATATCGGAGGAGAAGGCTAGGATCTCCGACTCCTTAGTATGTATATCTTCGGAGTCCGCCAGTGTGGACCGATTCACCGGAGAGGGTGAGACGCTACGCAAGAGAAAGATCGGAAAGGTCGTGTCCGGCTGCACGATCGACTTGCCCGCGGTCGTCGACGGCGACGACTAGTTAGGTCACCCTCATCCTAGCCTTCTCCCGTCAAGGGAGAAGGGACATTAGAAGGTCCTCTCCCTTGACGGGATAGGATTTAGGTGTCCGACTCCTAAATCTGAATATCTTCGGACTCCGATTCATCGGAGAGGGTGAAGTGCTGCGAACAAGAGAATGAAAAGGGCCGCCCAATCGGGTGGCCCTTTTTCGCTCACTGGATTACGGCTAAGGCTACACCCCGATGACCTCGCGGACGCGTATTACCTCGTCGCGGTGAGGCCCGGTGGATATTACGTCGATCGGGCAGCCAATCATCTCCTGGATTCGATTTACATAGGCGACGGCCTCTTTCGGTAGCTTGCTGAAGTCAGTCGCCCCGGCCGTGGGACTGGACCAGCCCTTCATCTCCTCCAATATGGGCTTGCACCTCTCCAGCGCGGCAACACCGCCGGGAAACTCCTCGGTCCGCTCGCCGTCCAGGTCGTACGCCGTGCAGATCATTATCGAGTCGAACCCGTCGAGGACGTCCAGCCTCGTAAGCACCGCCGACGTATAGCCGTTGACCTGGGTGCTGAACTTGGCGGCGACGGCGTCGAACCAGCCAACGCGCCTGGCTCGGCCCGTGGTCACGCCGAACTCCTGGGCGAGGTTCCTGATCCTCTCGCCGGTCTCGTCCGTCAGCTCGGCGGGGAACGGGCCGCTGCCAACCCTGGTCGAATACGCCTTGAAGACCCCTATGATGCTGGAGATGTAGTTTGGGTGGATGCCGAGTCCCACGCACGCACCCCCGATAGTCGGGTTGGACGACGTTACGAAGGGGTAAGTGCCGTGGTCGAGGTCCAGCAACGCACCTTGAGCGCCCTCCAGCAGAACGTTTCTACCCGCCTCCAGGTGCTCGTAAACGATGCGCTCGACCGGCGCTATGAACGGGCCAAGCCTCTCGGACCATTCACGGCACTTATCGAATATGTCGGTCATGGATACGGGAGTGCCGTCGTAGACTGCCGTAATGATCTTGTTGGTATGGTTGACGATGTTCTCTAGTCGGGGAAGGAGTGCTTCGACATCCAGAAGATCAGCCGCTCGGATGCCGGTCCTGGCGGCCTTGTCGGCGTAGGTCGGACCGATTCCCTTGCCTGTCGTGCCGATGGCCTCGCTGCCCCGTGCCTCTTCGGCTAGCTGGTCGAGGACGACGTGATAGGGCATGACTATGTGGGCTCGCTCGCTGACAAGCAGTCGGTCCGAGATGTCGTGGCCCTGCTGCTTGAGTTCGTCCACCTCCTCGAGGAAGACGTCCGGGTCGAGCACGACCCCGTTGCCAATCACGTTGAGGGTCTGGGGCCAAAATACCCCGCACGGTATCACGTGGAAGCTAAACTTGCCTTCATCGTTGATGACGGTATGACCCGCGTTATTGCCTCCGGAAAACCGTGCAACGATATCCGCGTCCCTGGCAAGGACGTCGATTATCTTACCCTTGCCCTCGTCGCCCCACTGGGCGCCTAGTACGGCATACGCCGGCATTTTTCGTCCTCCACTGGTTCAAAAGGGTGTGCGTCTCGACCAAGAGTCGTTCTGCCGTCGGCTCACGCCTGTTCCGCAAGTCCTTACCTTAACAACCAAGTGCCCTCTGAAGGCCCGGCATCCCCGGCCGCTATCCGGCGGACTCGACCAGTGAATAAGGGTGGGCGTGGATGCATGGGCAAGACGTGGCAATCGCAAGAAGACGGCATAATCTGTGGCCTTGGCGAGTATATCAGAAGCCGGACTTATTTGAAAATAATTTCGGTCAATTCAGGTTGAACTCGACAGCGGCCCGTGCGGCAGGCCAATGTTTGACCCCCTCTCGTCCCCCTTGGCAGAGGGGACCTACCCCCTGCCGTCGCCCTTGGCAAGGGGGTCGTGTCGGCCTGAAAACGATGGGTCAGCCCCATGCCTCAGCGCTTTGACCTGGATGCTAGTATCGCTACGAGGTATTGGCCCTGGAGCGTCGTCCCCGCCAGCCTCGCTTCTGACTCTCAGTGCTCGTGCCGTTGCGCTCGCCGTTCCGTTTTCGGCTCCATATGTCGGCGAAGTATTCGGGCTCGAAGTACTCGCACCTGTCGGCGATCTGGGCGAGCTCCCAGGAGAGATTGGAAGGAAAGGCGGCCACCTCTACGTGCTTGCCGTAGTTCTTGACGGCCTGGAGAGCGTAGGCGAAGTCGCCGTCTCCGCTGACGACAATGGCGACGTCGTACAGGTTATCCCACGCCATTCGCAGAACGTCCGTGGCAAGCATGATGTCGACGCCCTTTTCCACCGCGACGTCACCCCGCATCTTGGCTGTGCCCAATCGGACTTCCAGGTAAGGAGTGGCGTACAGGGCGCTCAGAAATTTCTGCTGGTCCTGGTAGGCCTGGGGGTTGCGGTCGGGGTCTCTGAGAACATTGTAGTAGTAGGTCCGAAAATGGGTTCGACCATTGGTCAGCTTCGCGCCGAACGCCCCGAAATCGACGTCGAACCGATTGCAATTTTCTTCGAGGCTGTGATAGAGATTGCTGCCGTCTATGAAGATCGCAACCCTCGTGTCACTGTCGTCGGCACGCTCGTGTTTATGGCTATTGGTCAATATTCGGTCTCCGCAGCCTGGCGTGTGGACGTCGGGCGTTAATAATCACTTGTCCGTAAATTCATCCGCGAGCTCGTCTTCCAGCTCGCCGAGCGACTGGTCGATGCCCCTGGCAATTTCGTCTACGTCGGATGTCGTCAAGCAGAGCGGCGGGCCAATGTTGATAGTGCTGCCCCCGCATCTCATGATGAGGCCTCGCTCCTGGAACTTTGCGTCAGTCGCTCTCCGATGTGTAGCTGAGGCGGAAACGGGTCCCTGGTCTCGTGGTCGCTCACCAGCTCGATGCCCAGCAGCAGACCTATCCCGCGAACGTCTCCGATTATCGGATGCTCCTCCTTCAGGCTCTGAAGCTGCTGTAAGAAGTAGTCTCCAACATCCGCCGAGTTCTGAACCAGGTCCTCTCGCTCGATGATTTCGATATTCTTGAGCGCAACGGCGGCCGTCACGGGATGGCCGCCAAAGGTAAGGGCCTGCTTGAAGATGTTGTCCTCTCCGGCGAAGACGTCGGCGATCTCGTCCCTTACAACGGCCGCCGCCAGCGGGAGGTAGCTGCTGGTTATCCCCTTGGCGATCGTCATGATGTCGGGTACGACGCCCCAATGCTCCGAGGCGAACATCTTGCCGGTCCGGCCAAATCCGCAAATGACCTCGTCGGCGATCAGGATGACGCCGTACCTGGAGCAGATGTCGCGCAGCATCGGCCAGTATTCGTCGCCCGGCACTACGGCGCCGCCCGAGGATGCCACGGGCTCCGCGATAACGGCGGCTATGGTATCCGCCCCGTGGAAGAGAATCAGCTCCTCGATGGCCCCGGCGCATCGTTCGGCGCACTCGGTCGGGGTGGTCCCGCCGCGCTCGCAACGGTACGGGTTCGGCTGAGGAGCGTACACCATGCCGGCGGGCGCGGGCTCATAGTCCGGGGTGACGCTGCCCAGAAACATGACGCCGCCCGTCGCGCCGTGGTACGAGCCCCTGCGGCTGATTATCTTGTGCCGTCCGGGCTGTCCGACCCGCTTCTGGTAGGCCTTCGCGATCTTTATCGCCGTTTCGTTCGCCTCGGAGCCGCCCGTAACGGGCCACATCCGATTCAGAGAGCCCGGCGTGATCTTCGCTATCTTCGCCGCCAGCCGGATGAGAGGCTCGGTCGTCGTTCCCTGAGGGAAGTACGTGAGC
>JADFQF010000125.1 GCA_022561955.1 Chloroflexota bacterium
CTACCTCCTCCTCCTAACGAAAAGTCGATGTTTATAGTTGTCTGGCTCTCCACTACGGTGACGCGGGCAGCCGCGGACCAGTCCGAAGTGTCGTTGTAGAACTCGCCTACCAGACCCTTATCCTCGGCGAAGACCTGTACGCGGTAGTCGCCGGGGGTCAGGCCCGGAATGCTATATGTGCCGTCAGATGCCGTCGATGCGCCGTTGCCGCCACAGCAGTCGTAAAGGTCTGCCCATACCCATGCGTTGGCGACAGGGTCTCCAGCTCCGTCGGTGACCGTGCCGGTGACAGTACCTCCGCCGCCTAGCGTGAAGTCGATGTTCGGCGTAGTGACGCCGTCCGTTACCGACACGCGTGCCGCGCTATTCCAGTCTGACGTCTCGTTGTAGAACTCGTAGGTTAGGCCGTCCTGAGGCGCACCGGCCTGCAGGCGATAATCGCCAGTTGCAAGGCCGTCGATTGTAAAGGTGCCGTCAGACGCCGTCTGAGTCCAGCCCCAGCCGCCGGCGCCGTCGTAGCTGCTGGCATTTACCTCGGCATTGGCTACCGGGTCGCCGACACCGTCCCTGACGGTTCCGGTGACCGTGCCGCCGTTGCCAAGAGTGAAGTCGATATTCAGTGTCGTCTGATCGGACAACACCGTCACGGCCGTCGCATCCTCCCAGGATGAAGTGCCGTCGTACAGGGTATGGATCTTGCCCTCTGCCGAGACCTCCACGCGGTAGGTACCGGGCAGCAAGCCGCTTATCGTGTAGGTGCCGTCCGAGTATGTCCGGCCCCAACCAAATCCTCCCGAGTTGTCGAAGGAGCTGACCCAGACGTCGGCGTTGGCTATGGGGTCGGTATTAGAGTCCAGGATGGTACCGGAGATAGAACCGCCGGAAGCCAACACGAAGTCCACGCTGGATGTCGTCTGGCCAGAAGTGACCACGACGGCATCCGCGGAGTCCCAGTCCGCCTTGTTGTTGTAGAACTCGCCCGCGAGGTTCTGGTCGCTGACGTAGACCTGCACGCGATAGTTACCCGGCGCAAGGCCGCTGATCTTATAGGTGCCGTCGGACTTCGTTCGGGTACCGTTGCCACCGCAGCAATCGAAGCTGTTCGCCCAGATGTCCGCGTTTGCAACGGGGTCGCCGCTGCCGTTTGTAACGGTGCCCGAGATCGTCCCGCCGGCGCCAAGCACGAAGTCGATGAGGCTCGTCGTCTGACCGGCCGTTACGGCCACCTCCGTAGCAAGTCCCCAGTCAGTCGTGTTGTCGTAGAACTCGCCCGAGTAGTCTCCATCGAATACGTTGACCTGCACACGGTAACTGCCCGTGGCGAGGCCGCTTATCGTGTAATCTCCATTGGAGTCCGTGCGCGTGCCATTGCCGCCGCAGCAATCGTAGGTCTCCGCCCAGACGTCTGCGTTGGATATGGGATCGCCATTGGAGTTCGTGACCGTACCCGATATCGACCCACCGGCGTCGAGCACGAAGTCGATGCTGGCCGTGGTCTGGTCTGCGTTCACCGATACTCGGTCGGCCAAGAACCAGTCCCGCGTGTCGTTGTAGAACTCGCCGGAGAAGTTTCCGCCGTTGATGAAGATCTGCACGCGATAGTCGCCGGGGGCGAGGCCGCTTATCGTGTAGGTGCCGTCCGATGCCGTCTGCGTGCCGTTTCCTCCGGCGCAGCAGTCGTAGCTTTCAGCCCAGACTTCCACATTGGCGATCGGGTCGGTCCCGTCCGTGACGATGCCCGAGATAGACCCGCCTGATGACAGCTGGAAGTTGATGTTCGCGGTGGTAGTATTTTCCGTAACCGTCACGGTGTCGGCCAGCCACCAGTCCGTCTGGCCGTCGTAGAACATGCTGGATAGGTTCTGCCCTTGCACGAATACCTGCACGCGGTATTCGCCCGGAGCGAGGCCGCTTATCGTGTAATTACCAGCGGAATCGGTGCGCGATCCGCCGCCGCCGCAGCACTCGTACGTCTCCGCCCACACATCGGCGTTGGCCACGGGATTGCTACTTCCGTCGATGATCGTGCCGGAAATGGAGCCGCCGCCGCTCAACACGAAGTCTATGCTTATCGTAGTCTGGCCGGAGGCCACCGTAACTCTGTCGGCAAGGAGCCAGTCGGTCTGGTCGTTATAGTATTCGCCCGCGAAATTCTGGTCGAATACGTTGACCTGCACTCGATAATCGCCGGGAGCGAGGCCGGATATCGTATAGTCTCCGTTTGAATCGGTCTGCGTGCCGTTTCCGCCGCCGCAGCAGTCGTAGGCATCGGCCCAGACGTCGACGTTGGCGATGGGGTCGGTGCCGTCCGTGACCCTACCTGAGATCGAGCCGCCGGTCGCCAGCACGAAGTCGATATTAATTGTCGTGTTGTTTGCGGTCACGGCGACCTGAGCGGCCGCGGACCAGTCTGTCGTGTCGTTGTAGAACTCACCCGCCAGGTTCGCGCTGTCGGTGTTGACCTGAACCCGGTAGTTGCCGGCAGCAAGCCCGCTGATGGTGTAGTTTCCGCTTGAGTCTGACTGTGCGCCGCCACCCGCGCCGCAACAATCAAATGTCTCGGCCCAGATCCAGGCGTCCGGGACAGGGTCGGTGCCATCGCTCACGTTGCCACTTATCGAGCCGCCGGCGTCGAGCTGGAAGTCGATGCCTGATATCGTGGAGCTGGCGCTGGTAGTAACCCTGGAAGCCAGGAACCAGTCGCTGGTGTCGTCATAGAACTCGGTCGTGAAGCTCTGGCCGGGTACATTTACCTGGACCCGATAGTCGCCGAGCGTGAGACCGCTAATCGTGTAGTCTCCGTTGGAGTCTGTCTGAGTGCCCTCACCACCACAGCAGTCGTAGAGCTCGGCCCAGACATCCGCGTCTTCGATCGGATTGCTGCTCGAATCCACCACGGTTCCGGAGATGCTCGTACCGGAAGAGAGCGATATGTCGGAGAGGGTCGTCGTCGCATTGGAGGTTACGGTAACCCGTGCCGCCTGGAACCAGTCGGTCGTGTCGTCATAGAACTCGCTCGAGAGCGATCCGCTGCTGGGAAATACTTCAATGCGGTAGTCGCCGGGGGGAAGCCCGACGATGGAGTAGTTGCCGCTGCCGTCGGTCTGTGCGCCGCCACCGCCCGTCGTTCCGTCATATGATTGGGCGAAGACGTCCGCGTTGGCTACGGCAGTGCTGTCGCTGTCTTTGATGACGGTGCCGGATATGTTGCCGCCGGAAGACAGCGAGAAATCCGTTCCGACAGCGTCGCCTCCGTTGGTGACCGTCACCCTGGCGGCGGAATCCCAGTCGGAGGTGTTGTTGAAAAACTCGTGTGAAAAGCCCTGATCTGGTGCGGCGGCGATAACGCGATAATCACCGGCTGGTAGGCCGGAGATGCTATAGGTGCCGTCGCCCGCGGTCGTGGTGCCGTTACCGGCTCCGCAGCAGTCGTAGACCTCCGCCCAGACCTCTGCGCCGGAGATGGGATCGGTGCCGTCCGTGACGGTACCTGAAATCGTACCGCCGTTTGAGAGTGTGAAGTCTATGCCTGATGTATCAACGGTGTCGGTTACCGAAACTGATGTGGCGCTGTCGGCATCTGAGGCACCGTTGTAATACTGAACAGGCCAACCCGCATCTGTCGCGTTGACCTGCACTCTGTACGTTCCGGTGTCCAGAGAACCGACAGAGTAGACTCCGAAGGCTGAGCTTGAGGCATTGCCCAAGACCTCGCCTGTCGTGAAGTCTGTAACGAAAATGATGGCGCCTTGCACCGGCGTGGAGCCATCATTTTCGTAAATAGTTCCGGAGATTGAGCCCGAGGGAACCTGCGCATACGCGGAGTTTCCGTAGGCCAACAACAGAATAAAGGCCAATAAAAACGCGGCCCCTACTCCGACAAACTTCGACTTAGACACCCTGCACCTCCGTATCGTTGCGGGACAGTCCGTCCCGTCGTAGGCGGCGTGGCCACCAGAAATAGCGACCCGCCGGCATCAATAATGTGCAATAACACATGGTCCCCCGGGCATTCTTTTCCAGGAGACCGTAGCCATATTAACCTCACACGGAATCCAAACATCCAAGCAACCTCGCACAGGCATGGGGGTATACATGCAATGTCATTGGTAACCTGCCTCCAACTCAATCGAAGTACAAAAGGGAATACGAAAAGAGTCGCACCTAAATTTACGAGATGCGTAACGGTGGCAGTTATGTAAATGTGACGGAGGTGAGTATTTAGAGTGGATAATCAACGACGACGCTTCCGGATGCTATCCGAATCTATCCTCACAGACTTCACTCCCCGCGGCTCGAAAGACACAGCCTGTCCGCAACCCTTAACGAGGCGCTATAATTGGCCGTAATATTCATGATGAATCGGACCGCCGATTCAACTTAGTTTCAGGGCGGCTTGATTCCCCAGGGGAGTGACGGTTGGCAACGACTGAGCAGACGAGACCTTCGGACTTCATAAGACAGGTCATTGCCGAAGACGTGGAGTCGGGCAAGAACGAGGGACGTGTAATTACCAGGTTTCCTCCCGAGCCCAACGGATACCTACACATCGGCCATGCGACCTCCATATGCCTCAATTTTGGTGTTGCTTCAGAATATGAGGGCGGCAGATGCAACCTTCGCTTCGATGACACGAACCCTGCCAAAGAGGAGGTGGAGTACGTCGAGGCCATTAAGGAGGACGTGCGCTGGCTGGGCTTCAGCTGGGGCGAAAGAGAGCTCTACGCCTCAGACTACTTCGGTCGGCTCTACGAGTTCGCCGTCCAGCTTATCCGCGATGGCAAGGCCTATGTCGATAGCCTGTCGGCGGAGGAGATTCGCAAATACAGAGGTACGCTGACCCAGCCCGGTAAAGATAGCCCTCACAGAGACCGCGGCGTAGAAGAGAATCTTCGACTGTTGGAGGGCATGAGGACCGGTGAATTTGACGACGGCGCCCACATTCTGAGAGCCAAGATAGACATGGCCTCCCCGAACCTCAACCTGCGAGACCCGACTCTCTATAGAATCCGCAAGGCGGAGCATCACAGGACCGGCGACGCCTGGTGCATCTACCCCATGTACGATTTCGCCCACGGCTATTCGGACTCGATCGAAGGGGTGACCCACTCGATCTGCACGAAGGAGTTCGAGGACCACCGCCCTCTTTACGACTGGTTTTTGGACCAGTTCGATATCCACCACCCGCAGCAGATCGAGTTCGCCCGTGTCGGCATCAGCCATACGGTCCTCAGCAAGCGCAGGCTACTCGAGTTAGTAGAGGCAGGGTACGTCTCGGGCTGGGACGACCCCAGAATGCCTACCCTGGCCGCCATGCGACGCCGAGGCTATACTCCCGAGTCCATCCGCAATTTCTGTAGTCGGATCGGTATCTCCAGGAGCGATAGTATCGTCGACCTGGCGCAGCTCGAGCACAGCCTTCGAGAGGACCTGAATAAACGCGCCCAGAGGGTCATGGCGGTCTTGAGACCCCTAAAGCTGGTGATCGAAAACTATCCGGAGTCGCAGACAGAGGAGCTGGAGGCCGTAAACAACCCCGAAGGCGCGTCGCAAGGCGTTCGTAGGGTGCCGTTTTCCAGGGTGCTCTACATTGAGCGCGAGGATTTCATGGAGG
>JADFQF010000126.1 GCA_022561955.1 Chloroflexota bacterium
CCTTCCTGGGAATCGCCTGAGACTATCCTCTGCTCCATGCAAAATCACCTTTTTAGCGGGAGGCCTGATACAGAACTAGTGTTCATTCTAGGTATGGTGCCACGTGGTGTCAATCGGATACCAGGGCCGTCCGCGGCGCTATAATCCTTACCATACATCGGACTTCGGGGGGTAATATCATTGAGTGAGTTTCAATCGCTGAATTACGAGGCCGGACAGATCTGGGACGCCAACGCCGACTTCTGGGACAGCCGCATGGGCGAGGGCAACAGCTTTCACAAGCAGCTCGTCGAGCCCTCTCAGCTGCGAATGCTGGACTTGAAGCAAGGCGACCGCGTGCTGGACGTTGCCTGCGGAAACGGTCAGTTCGCCAGAAAGATGGCGGAGCTTGGCGCGAGCGTGCTGGCCACGGATGTGTCAGAGCGCATGATCGAAAACGCCAGACAGCGGCCTCAGGAGGGCGCGGAGCCCATCGAGTACAGGGTCGTGGATGCGACCGACGAGGGCCAACTTCTAGCCCTGGGCGTCGCCGCCTTCGATGCCGTCGTGTGCACGATGGCCATCATGGACATGGCGAGCATTCAACCGCTGGCCAGGGCGTCCAGGGCGCTCCTGAAGCAGGGTGGCCGCCTCGTGTTTACGACGATGCACCCTTGCTTCAGCACGCCGGAGGGCCTCACGCGTTTCGTGGAGCGAGACGAGAAAAACGGCGAGGTCGTGGACAGGTACGGCGTGAAGGTCTTTCAATATATAGAGCCGAGATCTTACATGGGCGTGGCCATGGTCGGCCAGCCCGTGCCTCAGCACTACTTCCACAGGCCCCTGCACGTGCTCCTGGGGACCTTTCTTGAAGAGGGGTTCGTCATGGACGGCATCGAGGAGCCCGTGTTCGACAAGGACACGTCTCCCAGGATGCCTCTGGACTGGGACAACTTCCGCGAGCTGCCGCCGGTGCTCGTGGTGAGGATGCGGCCAAGTGCTCCGTGAGGAGTCTGATGATGCGGACGTTTACTGTTAGAATAAGGCCGATAGCCGCCGAAGACGTTGCAATCTTAATTAAGCGCATCGCGTTCGACTGGGGGGCTCCTCAGAAGCACAGCAAGCGCTTCGAGATGCAAGAAAAAGGCGACGCGGTCTATCTGGTGGCATGGTATGAGGAGTTGCCAGTTGGACACCTTCTGCTCAAGTGGCAGGGGACCGCCGACGATCCCCTGGCGCCGGATATTAGGGACTGCCCTGACCTTGAAGACCTTTTCGTATGCCCCGACTATCGTTCCGGCGGCATCGGCACCCGCCTGCTGGAGTGTGCCGAGCAAGCCGTCGAGAACAAGGGTTATGCCCTGATTGGGCTGGCCGTGGGTGTAGACAATTCTCGCGCGCGAAGCCTCTATGAGCGATTGGGATACCGTAGCACTGGGACCGGTCGATATGAGACCGGCGGGGTCTATATTGACAGGGATGGAAGCGAGAAATCGTGGACAGAGGTCTGTGTTTACCTGACCAAGCAGCTCAATTAGCTTACGTATAGCCCAGATGCCACGCCTCCGGAAATTCCCCGGACCTTGAGCGGCAAGAAGACTCGAAAAGGTGAGACGCATGAACACAGTCCTTCTAACCGAAGAGGAGCAGCTGCTCAAGAACGCCGTCAAGGACTTCGCCGACCAGCAGCTTGCCCCCCGGGCCGCGGACCTGGACCAGAGCCAGGAGTTTCCCTGGGACAACTTCAAGGGCCTCGCCGACATGGGCCTGCTGGGCCTGACGATCGACCAGGAGTACGGCGGCAGCGGTGGCACGACTCGACAGCTCGTTCTCGTGGTGCAGGAGATAGCGCGGGCGTGCGCCGCCACCAGCGTGACGTATATCGCGCACCTGTCCCTGTGCATGCAGTTCATAGACATGTTCGGCACGGAGGGCCAGAAGAGCCAGTTCATACCGCCGCTTGCGCAGGGCGAGCACGTCGGCGCGTTCTGTCTGACGGAGCCCGGCTCGGGCAGCGACGCCGCGGCCCTGCGAACTACCTCGACACGAAAAGACGGGTCCTACATCCTGAACGGCACCAAGACCTTCATAACCAACGCCCCCGAGGCCCACACGCTCGTCGTGCTGGCGACGCAAGACCGAAGCCTGGGCAGCAAGGGCATCGACGCGCTCATAGTGGAGGGGGACTCCACCGGACTGACGGTGAACCCCCTCCACGGCAAGATGGGCATGAGGGCATCTTCGATAGCCGAGGTGGTCTTCGAGAACTGCCCCGTGCCCGTCGAGAACCGAATGGGTGAGGAGGGCGACGGCTTCAGGGAGACGCTGAACGTTCTCACCAGCAGCCGGATAAGCATCGCCGCGCAGTGCGTGGGCATCGCGCAGGCGGCATACGAGGCCGCCGTCGACTACGCGAAGCAGCGTGAGGCCTTTGGTCAGCACCTGGCCGATTTTCAGGGCATTCAGTGGATGATCGCGGACATGGCCACCAACATTGAGGCGGCGCGCCTGCTGGTCTGGAACGCCGCCACGCTGCGTGACGAAGACAAGCCCTTCGTCACCGAGGCCTCGATGGCGAAGCTGTTCGCCTCACGCATCGCGGTCGAGGCCGCCGACCGGGCCGTGCAGATACACGGCGGCGCCGGCTACTTCTCGCCCATGCCCGTCGAGCGCTACTACCGTGACGCCAAGGTCACCGAGATATATGAGGGCACATCGGAGATACAGCGCATCATTATCGCCCGCAATATTTTGAAATCAGAGGGCGCCGATTAGGATTTCCTGCTGTCCCCATCGAATATCGCTTTGGCCCGCCGGCGCTATTGAAAGGCGCGGCGACGCCAATTATGATAGTGCTGCCCCTTAGCGGCGCACCGTCTTGGTATCAGGCTGTTTTCAGGACGAATGCGTGCGATTTATTATTGAAAATTTCAAAAAAGGTATTCAAGAATGTCGGATAGGTTCAGCAGGCTCTTTGCCGAGTACTCTCACAACGTCGGATGGGAGGACCTGTCCTCCGAGACCATACATGAGATAAAGCGCCGGGTCCTCGACAACATAGGCGTATCCATCGCCGCGTTCGCTGAAGACGCCCCGAAGGCGGCGCGCCTCTACGCGTACGACCTTCGGATGGAGAACGGCGCGACGGTATGGGGCTCTCCGGTAAAGGTGCCGCCGGAGGTGGCGACCTTCGCCAACGGCCTCATGGTGCGCTACCTGGATTTCAACGACACCTACCTCTCCCTGGAGCCGCTGCATCCCAGCGACATGATTCCAGGCATCATGGCCCTGTGCGAGTGGACGCGCCGACCCGTTCGCGAGATGTTCCCGGCCATTGCGGCGGCCTACGAGGTCGCGGTGAATCTCTGCGATGCCGCCAGCGTGCGGGCGTACCAGTGGGACCACGTAGTCTACACGGGGATTGGCGCGGCCTGCGGCGTGGGCAGATTCCTGGGACTCTCGGTGGACGAGATCGAGCAGACCATCTCCATCGCGAGCGTGCCCCACGCGTCCATGCGTCAGACCAGGGCGGGCGAGCTCTCCATGTGGAAGGGCGCGGCCGCCGCCAATTCGGTCAGGAACGCGGTCTTTGCCGGACTCGTGGCCCGGCAGGGTCTCACGGGACCCTTCAGCCCCTTCGAGGGCGAGATGGGTTTCTTCGTTCAGCTCCTGGGCGGCAACCCCTTCGACATGAACGCGCTCAAGTCCCTGGAGACCAACGCGGCCCCGACGAGGATTCAGGACACCTACTTGAAGAAGTGGCCCGTGGAGTATCACGCTCAGAGCGCCGTGGACGCCGCCGTGGACATCAGGGAAGAGCTGGGTGGTGACCCCACGCGCATAGAGTCCATACACCTGGACACCTTCAAGGTCTCCTATGAGATCATCGCCAAGGACCAGGAGAAGTGGGAGCCCAAGACCCGCGAGACCGCCGACCATTCCATCATGTACATCGTCGCGGCGACCCTGATGGACGGGACGATAACCAAGCGCTCGTTCTCTCAAGACAAGCTGCGGGACCCGGACATCAAGAGGCTTATCAAGAGCATGACCCTGGAAGAGGACGACGAGCTTACCAAGGGCTATCCCGACGGGATTCCCAATCGCGTGACCGTTCGGACCAGGGACGGCGGCACAATCACGAGGTTGGTCAGCTATCCCAGGGGTCATGCCAACAACAGGATGACGGACGGCGAGGCCGAGGCCAAGTTCCGCCTCAACGTCGAGGAGCTCTGGGTGGAGAGTCAGACGGACAGGGTGATAGACCTCGTCTGGCATCTGGACGAGCAGAAGGACCTGGACGAGCTCATGGAGGCGATTCGAATATGACGTGGATGCTCGATGACGGAGCGAGTGAAAACCATGCGAGGCGGCTTCGCGCTCTAATCGAGTCCGGCGAGACGCTGGCGGTCCCGGGCGTCTTCAATCCCATGACGGGCATCATGGCGCGCAAGATAGGCTTCGATGCGCTGTATTTCTCCGGCGCGGCGTTCTCGGCATCCCTGGGCATACCCGACATCGGCCTCTTCACCCTCGACGAGCTGACCGATGCCGTGCGGTGGGTCGTCAAGGCCTCGAAGCTGCCCCTGATCGTCGACGCGGACACGGGCTTTGGCGAGGTAATCAACGTCATCAGGACCGTGAAGGACCTGGAGGCGACGGGCGCTGCGGCGGTACAGATCGAAGACCAGGTGTTGCCAAAGCGCTGTGGCCACCTCGACGGCAAGACCGTCATTAGCGCCGACGCATTCGGCGAGAAGATCGCGGCGGCGGCGCAAGCACGCAACGACATGCTCATCATCGCCAGGACCGACGTTCGTGCCATCGAGGGCATGGACGAGGCGATACGCCGGGGCCGCATCTGTCGCGAGGCGGGCGCCGACGTCATCTTCCCCGAGGCCATGCAGTCGGAGGAAGAGTTCAAGACCTACGCCGACGCCGTGGGCGGACCCATGCTGGCCAACATGACGGAGTTCGGCAAGACGCCGTATCTCAGCGTGCAGCGCTTTCACGAGCTGGGGTACGGCATCGTCATCTTTCCGGTGACGGCGCTGCGAGTGGCCGCGAAGGCGACGGAGCTGGTGCTCAGAGACATCAAGCGGAACGGCACGCAGGAAGACTGGCTCGACCGCATGCAGACCCGGAGCGAGCTATACGACCTCATCGACTACGACCGATACGAAGAGCTGGACCGCGACCTCTCGAGAGAGGCGAAGGCCCGCTAACCAGGAGGAGCAAAATGACCACGGCACCTTATAGCCCGGGACTCGACGGCGTCATCGCAACCGAGACGAGCGTTTCGTACCTGGATGTCGACATCGAGCAGATACTCGTTAGGGGCTACGACCTCATCGAGCTGGCCCGGAACCTCAACTACACCGATGTGGCCTACCTCGTCATATACGGAAAGCTTCCCTCGGAGGCCGAGGGACGAGAGTTCTGCGACGCGCTAACGGCCAATGCCGAGATTCCCGAGGACCTCTATCGACTGTTCGAGCATATGCCAAAGTCGACCGTGGCGATGGACGCGCTGCGGACGGGCATCTCGTACCTGGCGGGATTCGAAGACCCCGACCTGCTCGTCAACACGTCTCACGAGGCCAATCTCGAGATGGGAATGAG
>JADFQF010000127.1 GCA_022561955.1 Chloroflexota bacterium
CCTGGAGCCCGACGACGTCTTGGCGCTGCGAAAAGTTTTAGATGAGATGGGCGCCAGGGATGCGACGGAGCAAGCCCTCCGGCATCACGCCGACGAGGCCCTGTCCGCATTGGAGGCGTCGCCAATCGGTCCGGAAGGAAAAGGACCCCTTGCCGAGACGATCAACTCACTTCTCGGGTGATGGCCTTGTCACGAAAAAAGACGGTTGAGGATGTTGACTTAAACGGCAAAACGGTCCTGATGAGGGTCGATTTCAACGTGCCGTTTCATCCGGGAACGAATGAGATCTCCGATGACAGCCGCATAAGGGCCTCGATTCCTACGATCGATTACCTGCTCGCGCGCGACTGCAGGCTCGTGATCTGCTCGCACATCGGCAGGCCGAAGGGGCGGGTCGTCGAAGGGATGCGCATGGAGCCCACATCGCGCAGGCTTTCAGAGCTCCTGTCCAGGAAGGTCGCACAGGCCGAGGACTGCATAGGGCCAGGGGTCGAAGACGCCGTTAAGGCGCTGGCGCCCGGCGAAGTGCTGGTGCTGGAAAATCTCAGGTATCACGCCGGTGAAGAGGCCAACGACCCCGATTTCGCGAAGTCATTGGCCTCGCTGGCCGACGTCTATGTGGACGACGCCTTCGGCACGGCCCACAGGGCGCACGCTTCCACGGAGGGCGTGACGAGGTATCTGCCCGGCGTCGCGGGCCTTTTGATGGCAAGGGAGCTGACAATGCTAGGCGACGCGCTGGACAACCCTCTGCGGCCCTTCGCGGCGATTCTTGGCGGCGCCAAGGTCTCCGACAAGATCGCGGTGCTGGAGAATCTCGCGGGCAGGGTGGATACTCTGATCGTCGGAGGAGGCATGGCGGCGACTTTCCTGAAGGCGCAGGGCCTCGGAGTGGGTGATTCGCCCGTGGAGGACGATCGTCTGGAGTTCGCATCTAACCTGATCGAAACGTCTAAGAAGACCGCGCTGGACCTGCTGCTGCCGACGGACGTCGTCATCGCCGACGAGTTTTCGGAAAAGGCCGGCCACGAGGCCGTCGAGGTGTCCGATATCCCCCGAGGGTGGCGCGTGATGGACATAGGCCCGGAAACGGCGTCTGCTTACGCCGAGGCCCTGAAGCAATCCAAAACGATAATATGGAACGGCCCCATGGGAGTGTTCGAGTGGGAACCCTACTCCCAGGGCACGATTCGTCTGGCCAAGACGCTCGCTTCGCTCGATGCGACGACGGTCGTGGGCGGCGGCTCGACGGCCGAAGCGGTCCAGAGCCTTGGGCTCGCCGAAAGAATGACCCACGTATCCACCGGCGGCGGCGCGTCGCTGGAGTTCATGGAGGGCAGGGAGCTGCCCGGAGTCGCCGCGCTGATGGACAGGGACTGAGATATGATCGACCTGCCTTATCTTGGCGACGTCACCCGCAAGACCCCATCCAAGATCATCCTGCTCGTGGTGGACGGCCTCGGTGGGCTTCCCCACCCGGATAGTGGAAAGTCCGAGCTCGAGACCGCGAATACCCCCAATCTGGACGCGCTCGCAGGTGAGAGCGCATGTGGACTGACGACGCCCGTCGCGCCGGGGATTACTCCGGGCAGCGGTCCGGGTCACATGGCCCTATTCGGATACGACCCGGTCAAGTACCTGATGGGAAGGGGCGTTCTCGAGGCGCTGGGGATCGATGTCGAGCTCAAAGAGGGCGACGTCTCCGCTCGGGGAAACCTCTGCACGGTGGATGCCGAAGGCCTGCTCATCGACAGGCGGGCAGGGCGCATCCCAACACGGGAGAGCGCCCCGCTCGTGGAGCAGCTCGACAGGATCACCGTGCCCGGCGTGGAGCTGTCCGTCTATCCCGTGCAGGACTACCGGTTTGTACTGGTGATGCGTGGCGATGGACTGAGCGAGCGCATAGGCGAGACCGACCCCCAGGTCGTTGGCGCCGCGCCGCTGGTTGCCGAGGCGCTGTCGGTGGAATCCACGAAGACCGCAGACGCCGTTAATGCCTTCATTGCCGCCGCGAGGGACGTCCTGGGCGGCCGCGACAAGGCCAACATGGTCCTGCTGCGGGGATTCTCGATGCTACCCAGTCTGCCGGTCTTCGGTGAGCGCTACCGGCTGTCACCCGGCGCGGTCGCCGCCTACCCCATGTACCGTGGCCTGGCAAAGCTCGTGGGCATGAAGGTTATACCCACGGGCGCGACCTTCGATGACGAGCTGGACACGCTGGAGGAGCACTACGGTGAGCACGACTTCTTCTTCCTCCACTACAAGCCCGCCGACGCCGCGGGCGAAGACGGAGACTTCGACGCCAAGGTGGCCGCACTGGAGGCGCTGGACTCGCGGATACCGAGGCTCAGGGCGCTCAACGCCGACGCGCTGGTCGTGGCCGGGGACCACTCTACGCCCGCGATACTCAGCGGTCACAGCTGGCACCCGGTCCCCCTGATGGTAAACTCCGAGAGCACCAGGGGAGACGGTGTGGCTGTCTTCTCCGAGAGTGCCTGCGCGCGGGGCTCGCTGGGGCGGCTGGCCGCGACAGACGTGATGATGCTGGCGTTGGCGCATTCCGGGAAGCTCGCCAAGTACGGCCCGTAGAGACCGTAGCATATGTTAATATTGTCATAGGTAGTAGATCGCCGGGTATTCCCAGACCCTCGCCGGAGATATGAAAAAATGCCAATAGTAAGAATCGCAGGAAACTGGAAGATGAACACGGACCTTCCGGGCGCTCTGCAGCTGGCCTCCGGTATAAAGGACGGCCTAGAAGCCACGGAGAGCGTCGAAGGCATCGTATGCCCTCCCTTCGTATCTCTAGGGGCCGTCGCGGCCCTTCTACGGGGCTCTGAGGTCGCCGTTGGGGCGCAGAATATACATCATGAGGATGGCGGCGCTTTCACGGGCGAGACTTCGGCGACGATGCTGGTGGACCTCTGCAGCTATGTGATTCTGGGCCACTCTGAGAGGCGGCTGCATTTTGGAGAGACCAGCGATATCGTCTCCATGAAGGTCCGGGCGGCTCTCAAGGCCGGCCTAAAGCCGATCATCTGCGTCGGAGAGAACCTCGCGGACCGCGATGGCGGCGGAGCCGAGGCCGTGGTAGGGGCCCAGGTCCGCGACTCCCTGGCAGGCACCGTTGGCTCCGCCGACATCTCCGTGGCCTACGAGCCCGTCTGGGCCATAGGCTCCGGCAGGGCGGCCACTCCGGAGCTCGCCCAGGCGATGATGTCGCACATTCGCAGCGTTCTGGCCTCGGTCTACGGCCCGGACGTCGCCGCGGACGTGTCGCTCCTATACGGCGGCAGCGTCAACGCGGGCAATATCGCAGACTTCATGGAGCAGCCCGATATCAATGGCGGCCTCGTGGGCGGCGCCAGCCTGAACGCCGAGACATTCGTGGATATAGTGCATAGGGCCGCCCCTTAGACGAGCTAGCGCGTGGATGACAGACTGCTGGTAATTGTCGGACCGACTGCCGTCGGCAAGAGCGCCCTGGGACTGGAGCTCGCACGGGCGTTCGACGGCGAGATCGTCAGCGCCGACAGCCGGCAGGTGTACCGGCAAATGGATATCGGCACCGCCAAGCCCTCACTCGAAGAGCGGAGCTCGGTCAACCATCACCTCGTCGACATAATCGAACCCGATGAACCCTACAGCCTCGCCCTGTTTCAACGGGACGCCGGCGATGCAATCCAAAGCATAAAAAAAAATGGGCGACTGCCGGTCATGGTAGGAGGAAGCGGTCAATACGTATGGGCCGTGACCGAGGGCTGGCAGGTCCCCCTGGTCCCACCCGACCCAGAGCTGCGCGAGCGGCTAGAGAGGCGGGCGGAAGAGGAGGGGCCATCCGTCCTTTACGATGAGCTCGTGAGGCTCGATCCGGAGAGCGCGATCCGTGTGGACCGCGGCAACACGCGACGGGTGGTCCGCGCCCTCGAGGTATACTTCGGCGCCGCGGACGCAGGTCCCGCCAAACGCCCCCAAAAATCCTCAAAGCTGAACGTAAAGATTCTTGGACTGACAATGGACAGGGCCCGGCTGTACGACACCATAGATGTACGCGTCGAAAGAATGATCTCGGAGGGCTGGATAGACGAGGTGCAGGGCTTGTTAGACAGGGGTTTCGACCCTACGCTACCGGCGCTGTCCAGCCTGGGCTACGGAGAGCTCGTGAGGTGTCTGAGGGGCGAGCTATCCCTTGACGACGCCGTGCAACGCATCAAGTACAGGACACACGGCTTCGCCCGTCGGCAGTACGCCTGGTTCAAGCCCGGAGACGAGAGGATCAGCTGGTATGACGTTCCATACCAGTACGACGACGTCGCCGGCGAGATCGACCGCTGGATTCGAGGGTGAGGGCCGCGGCATGGCCGCATGCAAGCAAACTCGTGACTATGGCAGCCTTTTCCCCGTCGACAAGGCATTCTGAGATCGTTTTTGAACGGCGTAAATCCATGATGGGACTAACGCCGCATATTCATGAAAACCTGTCGTCAAAGGGCTTGTTTTTTGAACACATTCGGATAAAAAACTAAGACAATTCTAATAAATATCCAATGTCAATGGGGCCCTGGGTCAGTATTTTTTACGTTTCGGAATTTCATGCAAGGCACCTGGACTTTACCGTTTATTAACCCCTAAAATAGCCGATTTTCAGGCCAATTGATTAGCTAAAATATTAGACATGTATAAAGTCAAGGGGTATTACGGTTTCTGTTTTTAGAGTTAGGATAGCATTGCGGTCTGGAGCGACGAGGCCCGGTAGGGCTATTTCCTAGTAGTCAGCCAGGGCGGATGTGCTAAAATTGCATCCCCGAGAGCGGAATTGAGGGCGAGTTTTTGAAATTCACCAAGATGCACGGTGCGGGAAACGATTACCTGTACATAGATGCAAGGTCTCAGAGCAGGGACTGGCCCGCTCTGTCAGTGGCCATGAGCGACCGGCATACGGGTGTGGGCTCCGACGGCATAATCCTGATGCTGTCGTCGGACAGGGCAGACCTGCGTATGAGGATGTTCAACGCCGACGGCTCCGAAGGCGAGATGTGCGGCAACGGCATACGGTGCCTCGTCAGGTACGCGCTGGACCGCGGCATCGCGCCGCCGGACAAGACGCCGGTCTCCGTCGAGACCCTTGCGGGCGTCCTGGAAGTCACACCCATCTGGGAGAACGGAGTAATGTCCCGCGCCCGCGTGGGCATGGGCAAGCCCATACTTCGGCCTGAGGAGATACCCGTCGACCTGCCGGGGCAGGAGCTCGTCATGGACCATCCGCTACGCGTGGACGGGCACAGCTTCGACCTTACCTTCGTATCGATGGGCAATCCCCACGCGGTGGCTTTTATAGATGAGCCGGTTGACGATGTGCGTCTTGCCGACATCGGCCCCCTCGTGGAGCGCCATGCGCTGTTTCCGCAGCGGGTCAACTTCGAGATATGCAACGTGCTGGAAGGCTCCAGGATAAAGACGAGAGTCTGGGAGCGCGGCTCCGGCATCACGATGGCATGCGGCACCGGGGCTTGCGCCGTCGCCGTGGCGGCCCGGCTTCACGGCTACATCGGCGACGAGTCGACGATCGAGCTGCCG
>JADFQF010000128.1 GCA_022561955.1 Chloroflexota bacterium
CCATCCGGTCCGCGCTGGAGCTGGGCACAAACCTCGGGGTGCTTTCGTCCGGTCGTGTGAGAACGCAGTCCGTGAGAATGACGGAGACCTAGGCCGGCGACGACGTACGAGCGGCCCGAAACGCGTTGGCACACCTGGTTCTTACAGGCTCGGCCGCCGTAGGAGCGTTACTCCCAATACTGCGCCAGATAGTAGGTGACCTGGTTCGCTTCGTTCACCGAGAGGTCGATGTAGCACCTGCTGGAGTGACGGCCGGCGAGAATCAAGGCCGCCTGCGCGTCCGCCTGATCGTCCAGCTCGAGCAGCAGCGAAGCGCCGTCCGTGATTACCCAGTTTCCCGACGCCGTGTTCCTCAGCTGCACGTTGGAGGGGCTATAGGGAAGACATTCCGTCGACCGAAGCTCATCTGACTCGATGCCGGAGCTACCGATCCAGAACTCGACCTCGGAGCTCAGGACTTCGCCCGTCGTGGCGCTCCGACCGATGAAGCAGCGGCCGTTGTGCCTCACGGCCAAGTTCATGGCGTCGACCTGGCTATCTTCGGGCCTGAGGGTTATGACCTCAACTTCGCCGTCCGTTACGACAAGCTTTGCGTCCCTGGAGACTCCGAATCTCAGCGTCTCGGGGTCGTATCTCAGGCAGTCCGTCGACACGACGGTCGGCAGTATGATTATGGTAGCGCTCTGGGGCTCGAATTCTTCACCCTGAAGCGTAGCGGTGATCACCACCGATCCGGGCTCCAGTGCCTGTACGAAGCCGGAATCCTTGGAAACCGACGCCACCGCCGGGTCACTGGACGACCAGGAGACCAGGCGTCCCACCAGCTCATTGCCGTCGCTATCCAACATGGTGACGGCGAGGTTGGAGCTTTCACCTTCCGTGAGCGCCACTCTGCTGGGGGAGACGTTCAGGGCGGCTACGGGAGCCTTGGGCTCGAAGAAAACAAAGTACCATATGGCGATGCCCAGGACTACCACAACTACGGCCAGCGTCGCCGCTCGGAAAATCCACGCCGGTATCCTGGCAGGCACCTCGAGGAATCCGGGGCGGCTCGACGCTTCCGCCACGCCGTCGACCGGGGTAGCCGTCACCTCATACTGGTACTGGACGGGGGCCCCTCGAAGAGGACGCTTTCCACGGACCACGACCGGGACTTCAAGCGTGGCGTTCGGCGCCACTACCGGCGCCTCCGGCTCAAAGCTGAACTGGCACAGCCCGTCGGTGTCTCTGCCGGAGAGCTCGAGCCGCAGCTCCGAATTTCCGGAGTTCGTGATGCTCAGGGTATGGGCTGCCCTTGCGCCGCGCGCCCGCTGAGGGCTGTAGTCTATCAAGAACTCGAAGAACGGCCTGACGACGAGGCTAAGATGGATGGACTGCTCTTCCTCGTCCTCTTTCTGCGACGTCACCTTGCACTGGAAGTCGTAGGTCCCGGCGAGGGACGTGCCCAGCCTGGGCGGCGCTACCGTAAGCGTCACCGTCGTCTGGTCTCCCGGGAAGAGCGACACGTTATTGGTGGAGAGTCTGTACCAGGTCGGGTCCAGGCCGTCTATGGCGATGGAGAATACCCCGACTGCGACGCCCAGGTTCTGAATGGATATCGACGTCTCGATCTCTTGCCCCGGCTCTGCCTCAAGGGTCTCTAGGTCAGCCGCGAGTTGCATGTTTTCGGCCATATCTATACCCCACTCCAGGCACGTGCGATTTTGCCATACTGATTCATGCGAAAGGACCCGCTATACCCGCCTTGGGAGCGTGCCACATACTCCGACCGGCCACGTGGTTCCTCACTGTTCATATCGATCCTCGTCTTCTTGCCTCATCGGTCTCCCAACGCATCAACGTGGCAGCCTCAGCCACCTGGACATGTTCATCCTGGGGACCGTAGGGATACGAAGTCGAATGCCAAGCCTTCGGGCAACTCTGCCCATCGGCGCGGAAATCTTCGACGCGTACTGCTGTGCGGGGCCGAACCAGGATACCGCGATCCAAATTACCACGACCAGGACGATTACGAACACGATGATCCCAATGACCACTTCCGGCCATACCCAGGGAGGGATGCCCTGTCGATCGACCACCGGCGGCGGGAACTCGCTGTCGTAGCTGCCGTCACCATCGATGTCTATCTTCCAGGACCAGCCTCGCTCCTCGTCGAGAATCTCCCAGTCCAGCTCGTAAGAGTGGACCTCACCCGCGGTGATAGCCACGCCGGTCCTCGGGAAGGTCTTGACCTGGCCCGATGTGTCGGTAAAGATCACATCGAGTCCATATAGTCCTTCCTCGAATCCGGTAATCTCGTACCTGAACCTGTCGGCCTGGCTATCCGATGCCAGGAGCACCGTCACGAAGTCTCGGAAGTAGGTCGAGTTCGGTATGCTGGTCGTTATCTCCTCGGAGACGATTCCCGTGATGCGTCCCAGCTCGTCGAACACCCTGAGCTCTCCAGGGCTGCGAATCGCCGCCCGCAGCGTCGGAGACCGCCTCGAGAAGAACTCGCCGTCTTCTATCGACGCCACCAACCGCAAGGCCCCGGTATCGTCCTCTTCGACGCTCACGGGCACTATTCCGTCTATCTGGCCCGGCACGGGATCGAATACATCAAAGTGCAGGAACACGGCCTGTTCGGCCTTGCTGTATATGGCGAACAGCCTCAAGTCTCCCGTCGTCGGGCCGATCTCCATGATGCCGAGGGCATCCGGGTCCCAGGTCCTTACTCCGGAAAGTATCGCGGCCATCTTCCTGGACAGGTCCACCGTAAACTCGCCCACGGCGACCGGCACGTCGTTGTGAGGCCCCCAGTTGCCCAGCGTCTCGCTGAATCGGGATAGCGACGTCAACGCCGTCTTCTCATCCGTCGTCGGATTCACCAGCGACCTGCGAATCGTCTCGTCGGACTCCAGTCCTCCGGCGAGCTCTCCTGCCGCCGTGAACCACTCCTGTTGTGCCGGGTCGGTCACCTCTTCCCTCTTCAGCTCGAAGAAGTCCTTCGCGATGCCACTGAGTCCCTGAAGCTCCCACGTCTGCAAATTGACCGAGCTCTGCTTGGGCCTTCCGATTGCGGACAGAAGCCTCAGGTCCACCGTCACGCTCTGGCAGCCGTTGAGCGCCGTGTCGCTGGCTACGCCGAAGCCGGCCTGGTAGGCCCCAGGCGCCAACGCGGAGATGTCCACGCCAATTGCGATGCTCTGCGCCGATTCCAGACTGATGCCGCTGGATGGTGTGACGCTCAGCCACTCCGCCAGGGGCTCGCCTGCGTCCGCCGGGTCGCACGAAGGGGCGATGCGCCAGCTCAGCGGGCCAATTCCGATCCCTGGGATATCCAGCGTGCGGGCCGCGGGAGTCGGATTCAACTCTATCGCCGTTATGGTCACCGTGTCCGCCATCTCACCAAACGAAGGCGCAATTATGGACAGCTCCCGGCCTATGGTGTTGTTATCGACGTTTGGATCGAGGCTGCCGCTGGATACGCTCGAGAGCAGGGCGACCCCCTCAACGACCTGCCTCGCCCGCAACACGATTTCGAACGTTGCCGAAGCGCCCTCGGCCAGTGAGGCCAGCGTGCATTCGACGCCTGCGACGGTCGTGCAGGAGACCAGGCCGGAACCCGCCGACACGACGTCGAACTCCTCGGGCACCTCCTCCAGGAGCAGGACATCCGTGGCAACGGCGGGACCCTCGTTAGTTATCGTAACCGTGTACTCCAGCCGCTGTATCGTGCTCACGTTGGCGGGAATCGGGCTGCGGGTCATGACGAGGTCCGAACGCCTGTCGAAAGCGGGCGCGCCGACGCTCACGATGCGGCCGTTGTCCGATAGGTCGTCGTCGCCCCGCAGGCCGTCGACCAGGTGGATCACGAACGCGCCGGCGATAAACTCCACGCCCGTCTCCCCGTCATAGGTGAAGTCGTACCAGTGGGGCGCGGAGTTATCGGGCGTGGGCCCGAATTTGTAGAACTTGTTGATGCTTACCCTGGACGGATCGTCCAACGTGAGGACCAGCTCCGTCGAGCCGCCCCGACTCAGGCCTTCTATAGTTGAGCTGTAGAAGCCTATCGGGAAGTTTACCCTGGCAGGCGCATCGCCGGGCGACGGATTCTCGATGGCGGAAACGCCGGTCTGCCGCGTCCCTTCCGGCGATTCCAGCGTAACGAATAGGCCTTCGACGAGATCGGGCAGAGACGACACGTTTTGCTGGCGTACGTCGGGTATGCCGTCCCCATTGGAGTCGCCGCCGTTGGGCGCGTCCAGCTCGATGACATCCGGCACGCCATCGCCGTCGGTGTCCGTGGGCTCGATCACATTGAGTGTAACTGTTACCGTCTGAGGACTATTCGCGGCGTCAACAGATACTATTTCCAACAAGGCTTCGTATGTGCCCTGCTCGAGGTCGCTCACGTTTATCACGAGGCCGACCTGTCCCGCGCTCTCGTTGGCAATGCCCGTCGCGGGAGTCGGGACCAGCCACTCCTGATCGGAGCCGACAACGAAATTCAGGTCTCCGCCACCGGAGTTAATGACCTCCAAGAGCTGAGTCGCAGGGCTGGGACCACTCTCGGGTGCGGTAAACAAGAACCGGGTGTCGGCGATGTTTATCTCCGCCGGAGCCGGCAGGACTTCGAATCGGACGGTGATCGTCTGGGGATCGTTGACCGCTCCCTCGCCCGTAATCGTAATCTGCGCCTCATGAAGGCCCGCATCCAGACCCAGTGGGTCCACATTGACGGTTACAGTGGTGCGAGCGCCATCCGAAGATGAGCCGCTAGTCGGACTTGGCACCACCCAGTCGACGTCGCTTTCCAGCACCCAGTCCAGCGTGCTGCCTCCCGCGTTCCAGACCTCGAATGCCTTTCCAACCGGGCTTGGGCCACCATGCGGACCCGTAAAGCTCAGTGTCTCCTGGCTCAGCGAGATTTCTATGTCGCCCCCGAAGCGGCCGATGATGAGGTTGACGACGACGGTCTGAGGCGTGTTGGTCGCCCGATCCGAGGAGATGGTTATTACGGCTTCGTACTCCCCTTCCGGCAGACCGGCGACGTCTACCGTCAACCTTACTTCATCGGGCTCGCCCTCGGACACGCCAATCGACGGGCTTAGGGTGAGCCACTCGGCGCTGTCGGAAACGAACCATACGAGCTCCCGACCGCCGGCATTGGATATGCTCAGCGTCTGCGTAGGAGGGTTGGGCCCGCCCAACGGCGCCGTAAACAGGAAGGCGAGATCCTGGTGAGAGCTTGCTATCTCAGGCTCCGGCGTGGGGATGGAAGGGGCCTTGGGTGAACCGCTTGGGCCTCCTACCGATGGCGGTGTCGCCGGAGGCTGCGCTACCGCAACGGTTGCGGAGCCCGAATCGTTGGTTTCGTCGGTGTCGAGCTGGTCGGCCTTGACGGACGCCGTGTTCGTGAATGTGCCTTCGGTCGGCGTGCCGACGGATATCGTAACAATCTTGATCCCGCCGCCACCCAGTTCGCCGAGAAGACAGGTGACCGTTGTGGCCGATTCTTCGACCTCTGTTGTGCATCCGTCGCTAGCCGAATTGAAGGCCAGATCCAGCGGCAGTACGTCGGTGAGGAC
>JADFQF010000129.1 GCA_022561955.1 Chloroflexota bacterium
GCTGACGTCGCCCAGCTGCCGTGGAATATCGAACGGGTTGGACGGCATGGGAAACGTGGATATCGTCGGGGCGACAAGCGTCTGCAGGTTTACGTCCATCCACAGCTCCCGAGCCTCCAGCGTCGCGACCAGCTCATCGCCGACGCCCGCCGTCGTGCTGTCCATGGCGGCGCGTGTCAGGGACTGCAGCAGAGATCTGCCGAAGCTCTCGAACTGGCCCGTGGATTTGGAATCGACCGTGTACCACGCGCGCAGCCGGTCTGCGGCAGACTGATGCGACGCCTGTATTGAGGCCGGGGTCACCGCCGAAGTGAGCAGCCGCTTTGCCTCTTCGGCGCGCTCGATCCACATAGGCCCGAAGGCCTCGCGCCTCTGCGAATGGGCGAAGCTCCTGACCAGGGCCAGGTCTAGGACGTCCATGCCGGCGTAGGGTCCTTCCGGCACCACCATGCCGGGCTGCTCTTCGACGTACCTGGTGAGGGCGCTGCGCCTGGAAGCTCGCTCACGCTGCTGCGTATCGGCGATTTCCCTCTTGATGCGCTCCGTCTCGTCCTTGAGCAGATCGACCTGCTTGGTGACGGGGTCGAACCTCTCCTTCACGAAGTCGTTGATGTCTACAAGGTCTTTCTTTATGGCTTCGATGTCACCAGATGCCATTCTTTGGCTCCTCCTTCTTTGCTCTTGCCTTCTGTGCTTTTGGCCGGATTCCGAGCTAAGGCCTGACCAGCGCCGCCCTTACCGAATCGGCCAGCTCCCGAATTTCCGTCCAGTCGTGCTCATCTAGCTCCTCACCCGAATTCCCATCTTGGGCGCTCCAGCCCTTCTCTTCCAGAAACGAGCCGAGGATTCGGATATGGGCCTCACGAAGTGCGTCCGGGTCTGCGGGGACCGATACGATCGACCACTCCAGCAGGTCGGACCTTGTGTCTCGCCAGCGCCCGTCCCCTATAGGAACGCTTTCGACGGGAATCCAGCTTATGGACGCCGCCCGAAGAAAGCCCTTGTCCCAGGCGTTCTTGACTCTCTGAGCGAAGGGGTCGTCGTCCAGGAACTCGAACTCGGCGACGATCTGACCGTCGTGTGAGCGATTTAGCTTGAGGGTGCGGCCGATGGGAAGCCCGCCCGACGGAGAACGCCCCATGGAATCGTGGGCCCACATGACGACGGGGTTGCGAAGATAGTTCTCCGTGGAAAGCCCCTCAAAATCCAGGTCGGGCGGCTGCCGGACCTTCTCGTTTGCGGCGATCGTGGCTTCATAGCGATTCTTGCCGAGGGCTCTGGTCCTGACGATGTCCATCGGCAAGGACCGTACCGACTTCTCCATTCACTCCTCCGTTACATGGGGACAGATACCGGGGTTTGGGGGTTTACGGGTTGCCCGACTCCTATCAGGTATTATCTTCGGGCTCCGATCTGTTATCGGAGGGGATAAGGACCCTTCCCAAAGTTCTGAATCGCGAAAAAATGTTTGAAATTTCCAGATGCCCGTCGATCAGCAAATAAAAAACCCCCGATGGGGCCTTGGTTGGCCGTGTAATCGGGGGCTTCATCACCCTCTGGTGGGCTCCGTCTCGGAGCATATTCAGTTGCTGTTAATCTAAGTTAGCACGAATGTTCTTATATGTCAATCGGGTCCTATGTTCGACCTGAGATCAGCTGTCTGAGGCCATATGATAGACTCATCCTCTATGCGCGCATGGCTGTGGACGTGAAGATGAACAAAGAAAACCCATTCAGCAGGGTAAGGGTCGTGGTAGCCCTCTTTTCGGTGGCCGCCGCCGTTGGTCTTGGGCTTCTGACGCCCGAGCCGAATCCCGGCGCGGCCTCCAACGCTATCATAGTTGGCTTCACCGCCGCGCTGATGATGGCCATGGCCAGTGTGTTCGCCATGATACCCGCGCCGCCCGACGCTCGAAGGCTGTTGCGGGCGCGAATGCTTCGCCGCAGTAGCCGGCCCGAAGACGGTCCGGTGTCCGAACGCCGCGAAGCTGAAAGGTACACAGGCTTCGGCCACCCGGTCTTCACCCGACCGCTGCCCGTGCCGGACGACAGGGCAAGGGAGGGCTAGGCCGCGGCGCCTCGTCGTTTCACCGGCCCGGCCCCGTTCTTGCCGGCCAACGCCTCCAGCGACACGATCTTCACGTGCGTCTCGCCGTGGTGCTTTGTGCGCAGTATCAGGTGGCCGTCCCTGACCTCCGCCATCTTCAGACCGTCGTGGTCGCAACGTATCGCCTGTATGTTCCCTGCCATCAACGCCTCCTTGATTTATCCCGGTCCTCGTACCCTGGTCTTCGTCCTCCGTACCCTCCGATATGAGTATCGGTCCGAATCATCGGACCCGAAGATACTCCCTATCGGAGTCGGAGAGTCCGATGCGTCGGACCGTACCCAATGCCCCGTACCCCGTACCCTGTCCCTACCCCCCGTCCCCACCCAACGCCGGTAGGTTCATCTCCTGTCGGACCTCGTCCACGGTCATGATGCCCGAGGACACGTACTGCTGCCTGCGCGACGCCAGGTCGTTCTCGTTTTCTCGCAGCGCCTGCACCTGGCTAAGATCGAACTCGACGAACAGCGAAGGATCTCCGAAATTCGGCATGAGCATGTGCTGCACCTTCTCCTGATAGAAGGCGAGCTGAGACACTATCGTGTCCTCCCAGAACACACGTCTGGCAGTCTGGAAGTTGGAAAACGTGGTGCGCTCCAAGTCTCCCATCATCACCTTGGGCACGCCGTAAACGCGGGCGATGTCCTCCAGGCTCCAGCGCAGGCTCTGTATGAACTCCATGTCGCGGGGGCTGAAGCCCAGGTTGCTGGCCTTCATGCCGGGACTCAAGAGCGCGGGTCGCCTCGTCTTCCGCACGCCCCGGAAACGAGACTCCCAGCGTTCGTAGAAGCTCTGCACCTCGGCGTCCGTTGGGGCGTCCGTCGTCTCGATGATCAGGCCCGGCGTGGAGTCGTTCATCAGCAGGTGTCGGTTGGCGCGCAAGGCGTCCATGCCCATGTCTGCCGAAAGCCTCAGCGGCGCGATGGGCGAGAGCCCGGCGTATTCGTCCAGAGGGTTGAAGTACTTTATCCAGACAACGTCCTCCGGCACGTACGGCACGAGCTGCTGCCCCTGGCCTACGAAAACGAACCCCTTGACGTACCGGTCCGGGTCGGGCACGACCCTCATTCTGTCCGAACGCAGCGGCCATATCTCAACGACCTGGCCCGCCTGGTCCCGTTCGAGCCCCCAGAAGGCGGACCCCCACAATCCGAGATAGGTCTCCGTCGCCCGCCACAGGTCGCTCCTCGTCCAGAACGGATTGGGCGCGTCCAGCAGTCGTTGGGCGGGATGGTCCGGGCCAACAGCCTCCGCGGAATCGACCGCCCTGGAGCCCGAAGGCCCCAACCCCTGACCCCTGACGCCCGGGGAGCCGGGTCTCGGGACGCCGTCCCCACGGCGGAATACCTTCAAGGGAACTCGTGACACCGAGTCCTGCCTCAGCTTGACGGCGGCGTAAACGAGCGCCGACCTGGGATAGTACTCGCCGTAGGTCAGGGGCATCCAGTCCTGGCCCACGCCCAACGTCCTGTCCAGCTCGTTGCTCAAGACGGGTGCCAGGCGATTGTCCCTGCTGTGTAGTCTCAGGGCATGCCCTGCTCCGGCCGCCAGACTCGTTAGTGACTGCATCAGACCCATATCTTGACTCCTCCTTGGGGCGCGGCGAACGTCATCGCCAGCGCGTCCGCCTCATCCGGCGACCTGTTCAGCTTTTCCTTGCTCTGCAGGCTTATTCGACCGTCGCTCTCGAACTGGTACTCACGGCTCGAGACCTGTCCGATCAGCGCGGAGTCGTTATCAGTGCTCATGTCCTCGGCAAGGTACTGCTTGCGCATGAGCCACCACACCTCCGTGGTCCGATTCGCGTAGTGAGTGCTGTCGTGTGCCCTCTGTCCCGCGATAAACGGCACCAGCCTGGTCCTTTCCAGCTTTAGCTCCCGTAGGCGGTCGACGACGCCCGCGCCGATGCCGGTGTCGTCCACTACGAGCACATCGACCTTGTTCTCGTCGCAATACGCCTTCAGGAAGCCGGAGATGGCCATCGTGTCGTGACCCCTGACGCGCCAGATGATCTTCGCCACGGGCCCCTGCCTGCGAACGACGACCGTCTTGTCGTGGCCGAACCTCGCCACGTCGCACGCCAGAATCACCGGACCCTCGGGCTCCATATCTCGTTTCGCCGCCTCGGTGGCCGCCCACAGAGGCACGACGATCAGGTCCAGGTTTTCTGGGAACTCGCCCAGCACCGAGCCGATGTACATGGGCGTATCCTCGCCCCAGTCCTCCTTTCGGTCCTCGATGTCCTGGGTCGTGATCATGCCGGGCACAACGATCCTATTCGCTTTGATGTTAGGCGTGTCGAAGGCGCTGATCTGAATCGTCTTATACAGGTGCCTCTGCGAATGGTGCGAGTCGTAGAAGGTGCCCGAGGGCTTGAAGGGATTGCCGGTCATCAGCAGCCTGGTCGGATTGAGCCTTCGCACGGCGTCGATGTATGACTGGTGCACGGCGTGGGCCTCGGTGATCACGACCAGCAGATTGGGTGAGTGAAAGCCCTGAATGTTGAAGGGCGAGTCCGACGTAAAGCCCAGCGCGAAGGTCTGGTCGTCGATCTGGTAGCGAGAAGTGCGATACATGTGGCCGCCGAGCTTGTCCTGCGCCTGGACGTAGGCGTGCCTGATCTCGTTCCACACGATGTCGTCGACCTGACGAGCCGTCGGACCCGTGACGATGGCCTTCGCCGGATGTCGCGAGCGCACCCACCACAGAACGGCACGCGCCGACGCCCAGTCCTTGCCGGAGCCGTTGCACCCCACTACGGAGACCCGCCTGTGGTCTTGAACGGCTCTCAGGATCTCGACCTGCTTGTCGTATGGCTTCTCTTTGAGCACCTCCGTCACGAACCTCACCGGGTCCTGGAAATTTTCTGCGTACGGCCTCGAAGGTGAGGCCTCTATTTTGCCCCTTGCGGGTTTTTTTGGCTTTGGCATATTGTTCTATGGGTGTCTCCATGTGTCGTCCGAATATCGGCAATTCAGAACGACGCTCTCGTGATTAATCTTCAATAGCTCGTGGTCGCCGACGATATAGGTGGCCCGGCCGCGGCTGTGTGGTGAGGCTAGCGTACTCTGGTCGAGTGTTCTTGGCCTGACATGACTTTCGCGCCACCCAACAGGCGAGTCGCCCACTGGATCGGCTGAAATGATGAGGAGTGGCCGCGGCCGGAGCCAAAAAGAAAGGGACGGCCCTCGCGGGGTCCGTCCCTCGTAGATATAATATTAGAACGTATGTTTCAGATTGTCAATGCGAATCTTGAATTTATGAAGTTTTAGTTGAAAGTCAAATTGCCTCGTTCGGAAAGATAATAGCCGTTTCCAGTTGCTGAATAACCAATGGTAGCTATTTTCTTCAGCAGTGGCGTAAAATCTTCTTCGTTGGCGATTGCTTTGCTCACACCAAACACAAAATACTCAAGCCTAGTGAATATATTA
>JADFQF010000130.1 GCA_022561955.1 Chloroflexota bacterium
CTTCGGACTCCCTAATCGTAGGCAACGAGGCCCGAGAAAGTCTCGCGATGGAAACGAGTAACAGGGCCGCCATATGAAGTAAAATTACCGCCGATGCACCAGCACCAGAATCCGTCCCGGCAACCGAACAAAATTTGGCATCAGACCGTCGCCCGCCGTTTTGGGCTTGCGGCTCGTACGCTGGCGGCGGCATGCGCGATGCTCGTCCTGGTCGCGGCATGCGCTCCGAGGCAGCCGGACCATCGGCAGCTTCTTGTCTTTGCCGCCGCCAGCCTCACCGATAGCCTGACGGAGCTGGCCGAAGAGTACGAGCGCACTCATGGGACAGAGGTGTCGTTCAGCTTCGGCGCGTCGCAGTCGCTGGCACAGCAGATAGCAAGCGGCGCTCCGGCGGACCTGTTCCTGGCCGCGGGCATGTTCCCGGTCGACTCTCTCAGGGAAAGGAATCACATAGAGAATGAAGTAGAGGCCCTCTTGTCCAACAAGCTCGTCGTGGTGACAGCCCCAGACGTCCCGCCATTCAGCTCCCTTAAGACCCTGGTCGACGAGTCCATCGAGCGGGTCGCCGTGGCAGACCCCGAGATCGCCCCGGCCGGAACCTACGCCCGCGAATCACTCCGGAGCCTGGGCGTTTGGGAGGACATAGAATCGAAGCTGATATTCGGGGCCGACGTGAGGGCAACGCTGGCCTACGTGGAGGCGGGCAACGTAGACGTGGCGCTCGTATACTCGACGGATGCCCAGGTAGCGGACAGCCTGACGGTGCTCGATATCGTCCCCCTGGATTCCTATACCCCTATAATCTATCCAGCCGCGATACCGCTGGTCTCAGACAAGAAGGATGCCGCGCGCGAGTTCCTGGCATTCCTGAAGGGCGAGAAGGCCATGAAGGTGTTCGCGAGGCACGGGTTCGGACCTGCGCCGGATTCCCGTTGACGGGGGCAAGAACGATATCATGGCGTTAGGAGCGAATTACCGTTGAATACCTGGGGCATCGTGGGCATCACCCTACAGATAGCCCTCGTCGCCACGTTGATAGACTTTCCGATCGCCCTGGCGCTGAGCTGGCTGATAGTCAAGAAGCGCATCAGGGGCCGGACTATTCTCGATGTCCTGGCGTCGCTGCCCCTGGCCGTTCCTCCCGTGGCCATCGGCTACTTTCTTCTGATATTGCTGGGCCGCAACGGACCGATTGGCGGCTTCCTTCACGACGCCTTCGGCCTGGACGTCGTCTTCACGTGGGTGGCCGCAGCACTGGCCTCGGCCATCGTAGCCTTTCCGCTCATGGCGAGGGCGATCATGGTCGCGATGGACGGCGTGGACGAGAGGTTCGAGATGTCCGCACGCAGCCTTGGGGCCGGCACGCTCAGGGTGATCATGACGATCACGATTCCCCTGGCGTACAGGGGCATGCTGGCCGGCGTGCTGCTCGGCTTCGTGCGAGCCCTGAGCGAGTTCGGAGCCACGATAGTCGTCGCCGGCAACATCCCCGGCAAGACCCAGACGATCCCCTTGGCGATATTCTCGGGCGTTCAGCTAGGCGACAATGACGCCGCCATGAGGTTCGCCGCCATCTCGATCGCGCTGGCCGTCGTCACACTATTGCTTCACAACTGGCTGTTGGAGCGCAGGGCATGAGTTTTTATCGGCACGGGAAACGAGCCATGATTCTACGAGCGCGGCTTGACTAACGAAATGGGGAGGAGAAGATGAATAAAATGACGGAGCCTCCTTCCAAAACCCTGCTGTCTTTCAACATCGAGAAACGGTACCCGGATTTTACGCTCGAATGCGAGGCTGAATTCCCCCCCGGTGTGACGGCCATATTCGGGCCGTCGGGCGGCGGCAAGACGACCCTACTGAACTGCATCGCCGGGCTCGATTCTCCCGACAGAGGCGAGATCCGTTTTCGCGGACGGCCATACTACTCGAGCTCTCCGCGCAAGAACGTTCCGGCCGAAAAGCGGCGCTTCGGCTACGTATTTCAGGACTCAGCCCTGTTCCCCCACATGAGCGTCAAAGAGAACGTCTTGTACGGTTACAAGCTGTCCCCCGAGGGCCTCAGGAAGGTCGACCTCGACCAGCTCCTGACGCTGCTGCGGCTGGGACCGCTGATGGAGCGCCGCGTCACCAGCCTGTCCGGCGGCGAACGCCAGAGGGTCGCGCTCGCCAGGGCTCTCGCCGCCTCGCCGGACCTCCTGCTGCTGGACGAGCCCCTTGCCTCGCTCGACGGCCCATTTCGCGGCACCATAATCTCGCACCTGAAGAGCGTGAGAAGGGAGTTGGACATGCCGATGATATACGTCTCCCACTCCATATCGGAGGTCATGGCTCTGGCCGACTCGGTGCTCGTATTGTCCAAAGGACGCAAGATCGCCCAGGGGAGGCCGTCCCAGGTCCTGGTACACCCGGACGTCTCGGCACTGGCCGACTACGCCACGCTGGAGAACCTGATCGAGGCCGAGGTCGTCGAGCAGACGTCGGACGAGGGCCTGGCGAAGCTGAAAATTGGGTCGGCCACGCTGCTGGCGCCGGAGGTCTTTCGGCCAAAGGGCGAACGCGTCATGGTATCCATCCGGGCCGGCGACATCATAATGAGCGTCGATAGGCCTCCGAAAACGAGCGCAAGAAACATCATCGAGTCAACGGTCGAAGAGGTTCATGTGTTGGGCTCGAGGGTGCTTGTCTACACGGACATAGGGGCCAGAGTAATCGTGGAGATAACCCAGGGCTCCATGAGGGACCTGGGTCTGAAGCCCGGTACCGCCGCATACCTCATCATAAAGACGAACAGCATAATGGTACTGGACAGCCCCAACGGCCCCAGATGAAGTCTTGTCGCCCGTCAGGCTCCCCGTGCGTTACGGCCGGTCTCGCATAGGTCGACCAGGCAGCACCGATCGCACATCGGTTTGGTCGTGCAGACGGAGTTGCCGTGCCTGACAAGCAGCGCATGATATTCAGAGTATTTATCTATCTCAGGCGCGAGGTTCTCCTCGAAGAGGCGTTGAATCGTGGAGTACGAGGCGTCTTTCTCGATAGCCCCGATCCTGGAAAGAATGCGCTTCGTATAGTTGTCGACGACGAACCTGGCCTTGCCGACGGCGTAAAGAAGTATGGCGTCGGCGGTCTCCCGACCGATACCGTGGACACCCAGAAGCTCCTCACGAAACCCATGAACGTCGGTCTCCATCATGCGCTCGATGGAGTCTGAAAAACGGCCGCCGATGAATTGCGCCAGCGATTTGAGCTTCTTCGCCTTGGCATTGTAGTAACCGCTTGGGTAGAGCAGGGCCGCGAGCTCGTCCCCGTCCATCCGGCGAATCGCTTCCGGGGACAGCGCGCCGGCGGCCTTGAGATTATCCAGCGCCATCTCCACGTTTTTCCACGAAGCGGCCTGAGTCAGCACGGCGCCGACCATGATCTCGAACCAGCCGTCGCCGGGCCACCAGTGTTGCGGGCCGTGGGACTCCAGCAGGCGCTCGTACAGCTCCTCCACCAGGTATCCGTGCGACTTTTCTGCCAACTAACGCCGCTCCTTCAAGATAGGAATCTGCGCTTGAATCGCGATACTGGACTTTGTGACGTTGCACCGGAAGGCGTACGCCTCCACACCCGCCTCCGTGGCCTCGTCCATGGCCTCCCAGAACTCCGGGTCTGCGGCGATATTGGGCGAGAAGCCTCTCACGTCCGACCTCTGCACGACGAAGACCACCGCACCTCTGCCACCCTCCGAGACGATGTCCCTCCACCCATTAACGTGCTTACGCCCCCTGGTGGTCGGCGAGTCGGGAAACAGACCGAGGCCGTCTTCAACCAGGGTCACCGACTTCACCTCGACAAAGAGACGCTCGTCACTGCGGCTCATCATGAAGTCGAAGCGACTCTTGCCGTGGGTTACCTCTCGCCTGAGGGCCTCGTAGCCCGAAAACTGCTGAATGACACCGGAAATGACGGCCTCTTCCACGAGACGGTTCGGCAGCCGGGCGTCGGCGGAGACGAGCGTGCCGTCCACCTCCACGAGCACGAGGTCGAAGCTCGTCTTGCGTTGCGAGCCTCTGGGCGCGTGGGACAGGTATAGCGGATTGGCCGGCGATAGCAGCTCTCGCAGACGCCCAGAGTTCGCGACGTGGGCGACCACCTCTTCGCCTTCGACCATTGCGGCCAGCGCGAAGCGGTTGAGACGCGTTACGAATTCGGCCGGGACCAGCGGTTGTGGAAGTTTCATCAGGGTTTCTACAGAGTGCCGTTCGAGTTGAAATCGAGTCTCGGAACCCAATCGTCGTTCACGAAAAGCCCGTCCGAAAAAATGCTAGCACCGCGAAGCCGCGAGAACAACTTGCTCCGCGTCTGTTCAACAACTAAACTGGATGTAAGCTTGTTGGCGTTATGGAGTGGACTTGAAGAAGTTTATCGACCGTCTCGCGGCCGTATCGTCCAAGAACGAGAGCCTGGTCTGCGTTGGGCTTGACCCGGACCCTGAACGCATGCCCGTGAGCGACGTGTTCGAGTTCAACAGGGCGATAATCGACGCCACGAGAGACCTCGTATGCACCTACAAGCCCAACCTCGCTTTTTACGAGTCCCAGGGCATCCGGGGGCTCGAATCCCTGAAGGCGACCATTGACTATATTCGCAGAGTCGCGCCCGACGTGATGGTGCTGGGAGACGCCAAGCGGGGAGACATCGACTCCACCAACGTCCACCACGCCAGGGCCCTGTTCGACTATTGGGGGTTCGACGCCGTCACCGTAAACGGCTTCGCCGGCGGAGATGCCCTCGAGCCATTCCTGAAATATGAAGACAGGGCCGTATTCGTCTGGTGCCGCTCGTCCAATCCCGGCGCCCGCGAGCTTCAGGACGTTGGGATAGCAACGTGCGAAGGCGAGAAGATGCCCTACTACGATTGGATGTCGAGAGTGGTCGGGGGCTGGAATCGCCGTGGCAACGTGGGCCTGGTCGTCGGCGCGACGTATCCGGAGGAGCTCAAGGCCGTTCGGTCCAACTGTCCTGGAATGCCTATTCTCGTGCCCGGCGTCGGCGCTCAGACGGGGGAGCTGGATAGCTCGGTCCGATTCGCACTGGACGCAGACCGTCCTAACATGCTCATCAGCTCTTCGAGGGGTATCCTGTACGCGTCCAGCGATAGGAGCGACTTCGCAGGCGCGGCCCGCTCGGCCACGGAAGACCTTCGAACTTCGATAAATCGAGTCATGGCCGCCGCGGGTAGGGCATGGTGATAGACCTTAAACTCGATGACATCGTGAGACTGAAGAAGGCCCATCCCTGCGGAGGCTACGAGTGGACGGTGGTCAGGTTGGGCGCGGATATAGGCATCGTTTGCAAGGGATGCGAGCGTCGGGTGATGCTGTCGCGGTCGGCCCTGGAACGGCGTGTAAAGACCGTGAACGCGGCTAAAGTTTAATGGTCAATGTCATAGGTTTATCAGTCAAAGAGGGGATACGCGCTGCGATCGTCGACTCCGTAGGCTATCTTGTATGCCCTCGGGGAAATTG
>JADFQF010000131.1 GCA_022561955.1 Chloroflexota bacterium
AAGCATGCGTTGATGCTGTGAATGAAGTTGCACTCATTCGGGTCCATAGTATCGATAATGGTAATTGGAGGCTGTGAGATGTTTCCCGGCTCCTTTTGGCTCTCGCCCTGACCGGGTTCGATGGGTGTTTCAGGAAGCAAGCTGCGATTGGGGTCGAGGGGTAGGCTCTGACTCGGCCCTGGTTCGATCGGAGTCGGCTGCGAAGAGCAGGCCGCAGCCAGAACAATTACTCCGAGCATCAGGCCAAGGGTCAGGGCGATGTATTTTCCTTTCAACGTATGTACTCCTCACGGTGGATTTCGATATTTAGGGCTCGCGTTCTGTCGATCATAGTTACTGACGTTCCCGGAGTAGAAATGGTTCCCGCGAACTCATTGCGCCCTTTGCTTCATCGTATTGTCTAAGTGGACGCGCCAGTTGCGCCGCCTCTGAACACAACCTGGATTTGCCGCCAATCATCGAGACTATGACAAAACGGAAAACAGCATCTCTCCAATATGTAGCAGGTGGCTTTAATCTTAATAGACGGACTTCGCGTGTGCTGGCTGCATTGCTTCTACTCGCCGTCGCAGTCACAGCATTGGCCGATATTAGGGCTGCCGGAGCCCAGGAGGCCGCAGGTGGGGAATTCGTTCCGGGCAGACCGATGGCTACGAACCGCGGCTTCCATGCGGCAACGACCATGCGAGATGGAAGAATCCTCATAACGGGAGGCGGGGATGGATTTTCCGCCATCGCCGTCGCCGAGCTTTACGACCCCGACAAGCGCCGATTCATGCTCATGAACGACATGACCGAGGCGAGATTCAATCACCGGTCCACGCTTTTGCAAGATGGCCGCGTCCTCATAACCGGGGGCGAGATCGAGGGCAGCGAATTCACATCTTCCGCCGAGATATTTGACCCCGTAAGCGAGGAGTTTCTGCCCACGGGTCGCATGAAATTCGCCCGCTCATCCCATACGGCCTCGCTGCTGAGCGACGGTCGCGTGCTGGTCGTTGGAGGCACCGGAGACAGCTACGGCGCTCTGAAGACGGCAGAGCTCTACGACCCGAGCACGGGGGAGTTCACGACGACGTCGGACCTCTCCGTGAGCCGAAGCAATCACGCCGATATAGCGCTGGCCAACGGCAACGTGCTCATCCTGGGGGGCCTCAATGCCACGGGCGGCGTCTCCGAGGTGGAGGAGTATGATTTGCAAAGCGGGGCATTTCGTCGGGTCGGAGAGCTGGATATTCCCAGGGGCGACCACACCGCCACCCTACTGCCGAACGGTCATGTCCTCATAATCGGGGGCGTGGACCGTGAAGTCGAACCGGGTCAGGAGAGCCCCCTGGCGCATGCAGAGATATACGACCCCTCCTCCGACGCCTCGCAGCCTACTCAAAACCGGCCTCTGGCCAGGTCCGACCATACCGCCACGGTCCTCGAAGACGGCAAGATACTTGTCGCGGGAGGATTCGGAGCGGGAGACTCGGTCCTCGGTCTGTCGCAGCTCTATGACGTCGAGTCGAGAAGATTCAGCATGCACGCCTTCATGGTCCAGCCTCGGGCCGGTCACACGGCGTCAGTCGTGCCCGGTGGCTCGGTGCTTTTCGTTGGCGGCATATCCACGGGCGCGACTTTTCTGGGACTATCGGAGGTCTACGAACGGACATCCTTGCCTGGGCCGCGGGCGGAGCCGGCACCGGGACCTGTTAGCGCCCCGGAATCGGCTCCCGCGGTCGTTGCCACGCCCGTGACCGAAGAAACAACCGCTTCAGATACTGAAGCAGTCGGAGGATTCTGTTCGGCTGCGGACCGTGGAGCCGGTCGAGTCTACCTGAGCCTTCTTCTGGCGCCGATTGCCCTTGCCGGACTGAAATTCAAGAACCGCAGGCCAAAGAAGACAAGACCAAATGCTTCGTAGCCTCTCCGAAGGCGTCACGAAAAGGCAGGCGCTACGTCTCGCAGGAAGATCTCGAGCTGGCGCTCCTGATTCAGCGACGCGAATCTTACGATAATCGTCTCCGCGCCGTGCTCGGCGTAGCGTCGTATGCGCTCCACGGTCCGCTCCGGATGTCCGTACGGGCCCCATCGGTCGCCCCAGAAGTTCATGCCGTAATACAGGTGTAGGAACTCATCGGCCTCACGGGTTGCCAGGGCATCGTCGCTCTCGAGATTCACCGTCATATAGAAGGCCTTCTCCATCGTGGAAAAGTCCCTGCCCTGCTTCTCCGCGTACTCCCGCACTTTAGCCAGGACCATTTCGTACTCTTCGGGATAGTCGGTGATGGAGATGACGCCGTCCCCTATCCTGGCCGCTCGTTGGAACTGGACCTCCCGCTTGGCCTGCCAGTGGCAGGCGATCAGGTACGGTATCCCGTCGGGCTGGGCCGAGCGCGGCTGTACGCTCACGTCGTTCAAGTCGAAATGTTCGCCATGGTGCGAGACGCTCTCGCCGCTGGTCAGCCTCCTGGCGATCTCGACAGTCTCTTCGAACCGGGAGGCGCGCCTCGACGGGTCCACACCCGCGTTGCGCCACTCCTGACGTTGCGCGTCGTTGAACGCTCCCCCGACGCCCGCACCGACCACCAGACGGCCGCCGGATATCAGGTCCAGCGTGCCCAGCGCGTGAGCCAGGCCTACCGGCTGTCGCAGGGCGGCCAGCAGCACGGCGGTGCCGAGCCTGACGCGGTGCGTTCGCAGCGCCACGGCGGACAGGGTCGTCAGTGGCTCCAGTCTGGGCTTGGCCGTGAGGCTGTCGCCGACCCAGACCGAGTCCAGCCCGGCCCGTTCGGCGGCCTCCGCCATGGAAAGGACCGGCTCGATGTTGCTCGGCGCATCTCCCGCCATCAGCAGGTGGCGTGTTGGCAACAGGAGCCCCAGCTTCAGCCCGCTATTGGAAATACTCAAAGGCTCTTAGACCTCATCTGCTCGTCAGTCTCTCGATCAAGTCCGGCTCGATCATCTCGTAGGCGGACAGGTCCTCCGGCGTGTCCAGGTCCAGTCCGATGCCCGTCGAATCGAATATCTCCAGGGCAAGGTCCTCATCCCGCGCTTGCCGCCGGTGCCTATCGAAGCTATCGAGCCCCAGCATCGGGCGAAAGGCCGAGTTCGTCGGAACGACGATGGCGTTGGTGCCGCCGTCTCGATGGGCGGGCGACAAAGTGACCGTCTCTCCAACCGATGACGCCTCTATGAGATTCGAGACGTCCTCGCTGGAGACGAAGGGCAGGTCGGCGGGCAGGTAGGCTGGAGCAAGGCCTGCGCGGAAGGCCCTCTCGAATGTCACCGTCAGGGAATCGTTCAGGTCCTTGCCGTCGTCCTCCCACCACTGGGCGCCGATCAGGAGGGCCGCCCGCTTGACGGCTTCGTCGCCGCCGACCACCCAGACGGCCGCGGCCGACGACTCCACCGCAGCCCTGACCACGCGGTCGAACATCCCCAGGCCAACGGCCTCTCGCCGATGCGGCTCCAGCCTTTCCGCGAGGCGGGACTTGACCAGCCTCAGGGGCTTCATGGGGACTATCACCACGACGCCTTTCGAGCTCAACTCTTCAGCTCACATATGAACTTCGCCAGCCTGACCTTGTCCTCTTCGGTGTTCATGATCGTGTCGGTCACCTCGACCCGCATGTCGAGCTCCTCGATTCTCGACGCCGACGCGCGGTCCTCTTCGTCGATTACGAATACATCGCATAGGCCGACGTACCGGCCCGCAACGCCAACGCACGACACGTCGTGGCCCAGCTCTTCGAGCATCTTGGCCGCGGGCCCCTTCAAGGCCCTGCCTCCGACTATCGGGCTGACGGCGACGCGGAGTCCGCCGAATTCCTCAACTCCTTTGCTCACTCCCGGCACCGCGAGAATGGGGGCGACGCTGACGAAGGGGTTGGACGGACAGAACACGATCATCCCCGATCTCTGGAGGGCCAGGGAAAAGGCAGGGGCAGGGCTCGCCGCCTCTGCGCCCTCGAACCGAATGGACCTCACGACCGGCTCACAGCGAAGCTTCACGAAGTACTCCTGGAACGCCAACTCGCCCAGGTCCGTCGTCACCCTGGTGCGGACCTTGTCGTCGGTCATCGGAACGATGGGATGCCGAATTCCCAGCGCCGCGCTTAGGGAGCGGGTGACCTCGGACAAGGTAAGCCCGCCGCGCAGCATGTCGGTGCGGCGAATATGCGTGGCCAGGTCCTTGTCTCCAAGACCGAACCAGGCGTCGGCCCCGTACATCTTCAGACGTTCGAGGGCCTGAAACGTCTCGTCGATTATGCCCCAGCCCGTCTCCGTGTTGGACACACCCGCCAGGGTGTACATGACCGTATCGAGGTCGGGTGAGACGTGCAGGCCGTAGAATTCCTCGTCGTCGCCCGTGTTAACGACGACGGTAAGCTCGTCGGGCGACAAGACCCTGGATAGCCCCAGGGCCAGCTTCGCCCCTCCGACGCCGCCCGCCAATGCCAGTACAGGTGTGTTCATCCACCCTCTCGAGTAGCTCGTATTTTAGCCTGGTCAGTTTACCATCTATGCTAAAATCGTGGCAGTTTCATACCGCCTGCGCCGCGAGGTGCTCCCATTTACATCAGCCGCCTGAGTCTGCGGAATTTTCGCAACTTCGAAAGCCTGGACCTGAATTTCGGCCCTGGAATGTTGCTGTTCAAAGGTGAGAACGGTCAGGGGAAGAGCAACCTGCTCGAGGCGATCTACCTGCTGGCCATTGCGAAATCGGCCCGGGCCTCTGCGGACCGCGAGCTCGTCCGTAAGCAGTCCATTTCAGCCGATACCTACACTCGCGTGGCGGCCGAGGTAGACCGAGACGGCGATTCCCTGCGACTGCAGGTGGACTTCCAGAGCAGGCTCACGAGCCCTTCGAATACTGAGCCGGCCGGCGAAGACGACAGCCCGTCCTACATGGACTCGATCTCGGTGCAGAAGTATTTTCGCGTAAACGGGGCGCCCCGCAGGGCGTCGGGCCTCATTGGGCAGCTCAACGCCGTGATGTTCAGCGCCGACGACCTGGAGCTGATATACGGCTCACCGTCCGTGCGGCGCCGCTACCTGGACATACTCATCTCTCAGCTGGATCCCAAATACCTTCGGTCGTTACAGCGCTACCAGCGTATTGTTCAGCAGCGCAACCATCTCTTGAAGTCCCTGAGAGTGGGGTCGGCAGCGCCGGCCGAGCTGGAGTTCTGGGATGAAGAGCTGATCGCGGAGGGGTCGTGCATCATGGCGCAACGCATCACGACGGTGGGCAGGCTGTCCGAGGTCGCCGGGCCGATACACTTTCAGCTAAGCGGCAAGGGGGAAACAATGGAGGTGGTGTATCGCCCCAACGTTGCGCTGACCGGCGACGGGACCGCCGAATCTTTGGCCCAGGACATACGCGGCGCCATCGAGGACAGGCGCGGGAGGGAGACGGCCCAGGGCGTTACCGTATCCGGCCCTCATCGGGACGACCTGCAGGTGCTGGTCGACGGCATGGACGCCGGGGCCTATGCGTCGCGGGGCCAGG
>JADFQF010000132.1 GCA_022561955.1 Chloroflexota bacterium
GCATTGTAATCCCCAAGCGCGACCTGCTCGAGAAGAAAATTGTCGACTGAAGAGTCCATGTACTAGAGTATAACCTGAATTCGAATGGGTCCTGGGAAGACGTCAATGAGGAATCCGCCGTCAAGTGGACCGGCGATGACATGGGGTACGGTGACGCCGGATTCAAGGGCGACGTCGACAGTTATGAAGACACGCGCCCCCGTAATCATGCGGGCTGCGGGTCGTGATGTGGAATGCGCCTCACGAGTGGCATACCCCCGCCTGTCTGCAACTGCCGCCACCTCCGCTCGAGCTCTACCCGTCTCCGTCGGCACGATCACGCTCCAAAAAGAGCCAGTCCACCTTAATACCGTGGCCGGAAATCACGCACGCGGTGAGAAGACGGTCACGCGTTGCCTGTGATCTGCTTCATCAGGCTGGAAGCGTCGTGGGGCGGCTCGTCGCTCGCCCATGCGACGTACTGGTCGGGGCGCACTAAGACCAGGCGAGACTCGTACGCCCGACGCTCGGCCTCGTGGGAATCTCGCACTACCTTGAGGGGCACGCCGTGGGACTTCGCCGCACCTTGAAAGGCTTCAATCGCTTGCTCTTCGACGCCGAAGGCGAGAAGGGTGTAGCCCGTACCCAGCTCCTCGAAGACGTTGCGGCCTGATGACAGTGGTTGCGGGGCCAGATGGTGACCGGCCCGGGCTACGAATGAATGGCTGCCTCGGACACCGCATACGGAATCGCGTGGCCCAAGAACCACGGGCGAACCCTCGTAGTGCGGCTCATATGTCTTCTGCTGAAGGCTCTCATCCGCCTGTAGCTCCTCCCACGCTCCCTCGAACTCCACCCGATTGCGGTCGGGACTGTAGCGCTCCAAAAAGGCGCGGTCTCCCTTGATGCCATCGGCTATGACGCCTTCTCCCGTTTCCATAAATACGGGCCGCCTCTCCTCACTGTAGGACCTCAGCAGCTTCTCACCGCCCCAGCCTTCCAGGGCCGCGGCAAGCTTCCACCCCAGGTTGGCCACGTCGTCGAGACCCGTGTTAAGACCATATGCGCCGTACGGAGGGTGAACGTGGGCGGCGTCGCCCGCGATAAAGACGCGCCCCTGCCGATACGTATCGGCGACCGCAATGCGTAGCTCCCAGAAACCAATATGGTCGAAGGTGCAAGATAGAGAGAACCCGGCGGCGCGCTGAACCAGGCCCTGATAATCGTAGTTGTCAGCCGTGGCATCCCTTGGTACAGGCGCGTGGAAGAACCAGCCCTCTCCAACGTCAATTCGGCCGAAGAATTGCCAGACGCCCTTCAGGTCCGGGTGAAGCACGCGATAGACCGTCCGTTCGGGGAAGCGCTTCAGCCCCTCGTGGAGGTCCTTGGACCGAAGGACGGCAAGGAGCATGCGCTGGTCGAAGTCGGTCCCGCTCCTATCTATCCCTGCCTGCTCCCGGACTGTGGAGCGCCCGCCGTCGCAGCCCACGACGTATTCGGCCTCCAGGACCCGCTTCGCAGACCCGTCCGCCTCCGCAATCGTGATACGAACGCCGTGGTCGTCCTGCTCGATGGTCTCCGCCGACCATCCGAAGAGGGTCGTGACGTCGGGAAGACCGGCCAGCCGCCGACGAAGCACTTTTTCGGTGAGGTATTGGGGCAGCCGCTCATTGGCCTGAAAGTAGAAGGCGCCGACCGCCTCGCGGCCAACAGGTGCGAACCAGTAGTCGCTCATCAGGTCGCCGTAGGCGGTAATCCCCCCGATCGGATAGCCGGTAGGCATCACGCGGGCGGCCCTTAGCTCCTCGACGACGCCCCAGAAGTAGAAATGTTCCAGTGAGCGCTGCGTGAGGTTTTGCCCCTTTGGTATCTGCTGCGGCGTGAGATGACGTTCGACCAGAGCGCACGAGACGCCCCGAATCCCAAGATCCACGGCGAGTGCCACGCCGACGGGGCCGCCTCCCACGATGATAACCTGGTAGCGTTGTTCCATATAAATCCATGTCTTTCAGGGGGAATTCAGTGGGGTATAAGCGTAAAGTTCCGGGATAGCGCAGACTATATTGCCCCTTAAAGACCTTGTCAATCGTAGTCTGCTCGCCCGGTCCGAGGAAGCTTCATATGCGGGGCGCGCGAAAATGGCGGAAGATGAAGACGGTGTGGCCTCTCGCTTTGAACCGGGGGCCGTCAGCCGGGTTTGCTGCTAAGGGGACGGGGTTACCTAATGAACCATCGTGAATTCGCATTGGATGCTCAAGCCGCACCGCAGCTATGTGCTGCCTGGAGCGGTATTCGTTGTCCTATCGGTCTTGAACGCCTGCGCCACGACCACACCCGCTTCGCCTACGCCGGCGAGGCCTTCGGTGTGGGACCTGGCGCAAGCAACGGTCGTGGTCTTCGCATCGGAGGCTTACGATATTCTCGGGGACTCGACCGCGACCGCGACCAGTCAGATCGCTCGGCCTAGAAACGAAGGCAATGTGAAGAGGCCCGGACCTCGAGTGCGCGACCGCCCCGTAAGGCTTTACGTGACACAAACACCGGTCGGGCGGGATATTGTGGGGGCTATTCCGGCATCTACGAATCCGGCGTCTCTCGCGACGAGTTCGCCAACGCCTGCTCGAATAGCCGTGCCGTCCGAGGCTCAGACCGCCACGCCCACGCCTGAAGCTCGGACGCCCGTAGCCTACCATTCATTAGGGGTCCGCCCGGACGGAGCGATGCGGCTGACCGATCCGCCTCCTGGAGCCAGCGACCAGAACCCTGCCTTCTCACCCGACGGCTCGCGACTGGTCTTCACTAGATTCGAGCGAGGTTACAATGATGGACCTGCGGGACTGTTCCTGCTGGACATTCTAAGCGGAATAACGTCCAGAATCACTCCGTACGAAGACCAGGACAACGTCAACCTGCCAGGCTCATCCTGGGACGCCGCCGGCAACCGAATCGTCTTCTCGTCAGACCGAGATGACGCCGATGACCTGTGGAGCGTTTCATCCGATGCATCGGGATTGGTGCGCATCACTGAACACGAAGGGCCTCCAATGTATTACGAGCCGTCCTGGTCGCCGGACGGGGAGTGGGTGGTGTTCGAGGCGAGGAGCTCAGGAAGCGGCGAAGATGGGCAGGCTGGCGAGATATGGAAAGTCAGGGCTGATGGCTCGGAGCTCACTCAGCTCACCGAAGGCTACGACGATCGGCAGCCCAACTGGTCACATACCCTTGATAGAGTGCTGTTCCAACGCCGAGGGCGGGTCGAGCCGGATTGGGAAATCTACACCATGACTCCCGACGGCGAGGATATACGGCCTGCGACTACGTCTCCGCTGAGCGATACCGATGCGAGCTGGTCGACCGACGGCGAGTGGATTGTCTACTCCGCCGATCACGGAGCCCTTCCCTCGCCGAATATATTTGTATTACCTCGGGAGGGCGGCACACCGATCCGCGTGACGCGCGGCGATGGAAATGAGGATGCAGCACCATCGTGGTCGCCGGACGGGCTCTGGATAGCCTTCGAGTCCCATAACTTCGAGGATGAAGAGTCGCCGGCCGCGCTGTGGATCATAGCCGCGCCCAGGCTCTCCGACCCATAGGCGATCAGTGTAGAGCAACCACCCTGATCTGCCTTGGAGTCAAGCTCAGCCCGGGCGCATGAGATTCCCGTCGCTATTAGCTCCACGCCTAATGAGTCAATGAAGAGCAGACGACGAACACGGTCATCTTCTGTTCGCGGTTGGTCTTGTTATAGCCCGTTACCGACCATCCAGTCGACGTGGCCGCAGTTATCGGCAGGCTCGACAGGAAGTCCATCTGAACGTTGTAGTCGCTGGACTGGTCAAATCCCCCGCCTGTCGCTACCTCATCATCGCCGCAGAACACGGTAAGGGTACGCTTATCGGTTCCCAGAGTTAACGAATCACTGACGATCCTGGTCTTTATGGACAGCCCTGCGATAGAAAGGTCCCCGTCGGAATCATCTCCATAGACGCCTGTCGACAGCTCCACAGGCTCCTCGTAGTCCGTGGGAGTGACCTCTCCATCGACCAGCGTGTTCAACTCTATGGCCCGCACTATTACAGCGTTGTCCGGCGCATCAGGGGTGATGCTCACCTCGATGTTCTTAACCTCTATCTCTACAGCTCCACCCACGTTAGCAGGCAGTGCACCTTGGGGTACGGTCACCTGCACCCGGGCGTCCGGCGTTACGATCTCCGACGTTTCGCTGCTATTGATGGGGGACCGGACGTATGATTCGTCTGGCAGATCACCAACTGAAACAGACTCGGTGTTGTTATTGACCATGGGTGGGTCGTCGCGTAAGAAGCCGATTACACTTAGCCTATTAATCTCCCCGGGGCCTTTGGAGATGCCCTTGATAGAGAATCCTAATCCTTGAGGTCCGCCAGCAAGGAAGGTGATGTTTTCTTCATCGAAGTCGCCAACTCGGGTCAGCGTGTAAGTCATGACATCGCCTGTAGTGTCACTGACTGTTTCTGACAGGAAAGCGCATCCGAACAATGTTCCACCGTCTACTGTACTCGGGCCGATTAGAAAATCGGCGGCCGAAAAAATGCCGACACAAGCAGGATTCGACACCGCCAGGTTAGCTGAATGTTGCACGTTAATCTGGACCCCGCTGGCATCGGCGTCCACATCAACGGTTTCCACAGTGATAGTCGCTGATTCCCCTATGGCGAGCAGGGACACCTGCGTTGGGTTAAAGCTCGTCGATGCAGCATCGGCTTCGACGAATTGACCCGAGAAAGGAAAAAAGGCCATGACCGCCACCAGCAGTAGCAAGAATCCGACTCTCGGACTCACCGTCAGGACGCTCCGAAACGAACTATTATGGCTACTCAACATGCTGGACTCCTTCTCATCTAGGCTCTCACTATGAGCCTGACAGACTCATAGTTTTTTCGGCCGCCCCCCAGCCGGCTACCATTCATTTATTACGGTACCGGCCAAGGCTGAGGTGCGCCCTTGCCGAAGTTGCCTATGGTCCCGGTAATATCGTTGATTTCGATGAAGTTGTTGCCGTTAATATCTCCGGCAAGCAGAACGTTCGACGGTATTTCTAAGTTTTCATCGGAGCCCAACACTACGCTGGTTCGCTCAGCTGATATGTGGCTTAACGCAGATGCCTTTAGCGTGTACTCGCCTGCGGGCACTGCCGGGAACGCCCAGTTGCCGGCAGCGTCGGCCATTGTCGTCTGGCTTACGCCTATTCCCGTAAGCGTTAGCTCCACGAATGACGAGTCCGACATGAACTGAGGCTGCGTTACACCGGATATCACTCCTGTGCCTGCCCCAACTGTTGGATCGCCTGACCAGGCCTGGGGCGCGCCCTTTCCGAAGTTCCCAATGATACCGGTGATGTCGTTGATCTCCACGAACGCATTTCCGTTAATATCTCCCGCCAGTAACTCGTTAGTCGGAACGATAATGTCTTCGCTGACGCCGACGACCAGGCCTGTCAGTTGGGACGAGAGG
>JADFQF010000133.1 GCA_022561955.1 Chloroflexota bacterium
CTCAGACTTGACAGTTTGAACAGAGATCAAGGATTCAATGATATACAGACCGGGCCACGATCAGCGCAGATAATGGCCGCGGGCTTTTACATCCCCATCGCGGGTCTTCCACCAAATTATGTTCACGGCAAGTATTGGGGCGTCCGTTCGCAATCAGCTAGTATCCCTTGGGGCAATGGATGCTTCTATGGGAAGATATCAATTTACCGCACTCCATTGCACCATCGAGTCATCGGTGGCAACATAGGAGCACCGGCTTGTTAACATCTCGATGCCCGGCAGGTATCACCTTTCCCACCATGACCTTTGGAGCTGATTGAATGAACCCATCTGATGGCGTCCAACTTCCGACGAGTAGTGACCAACACTCTCCCCTGAGGGTCTTCATTTACTCCAGGGTAAGCTCTGCTCATCAGGCAGAACACGGGATGAGTATAGAGTCCCAACCCGAAGCTCTCCGATCGTGGGCGGAGTCTCAGGGATGGCATATCTCGGGTGAACTCACGGACCCCGGCCGCACCGGGAGAAACGACGAACGCGAGGGTTTTCAGTCTCTTATGCGATCTCTGAAAGCTTACAAACCAGACGCGGTGCTGGTTACCAGACTCTCCCGCTTCATGCGAAACGCCCGTTTGACTCTCAATGCTATCCACGACATGAGACAGATCGGAGTCGCCCTGATCTGCAAGGATGAACCCATCGACACCCGCCGGCGAGGGATATCTGACATGTTCCTGGCGATTTTGGCCACGATGGCTGAGTGGGAGAGCGACAGGATGTCAGAATACGCCAAGGATACCCGGCAGCGTCTGGTGAGCAAGGGGAGATGGCCTTCCGGGCCCACACCGTATGGATACGCATACGAAAAGATGAGCGGGCATCTGGTGTTGGTAACCGATCAGGCAGAAGTCGTCAGATTGATGTTCTCCCTTTACACCGACGGTCGTATGGGGATGAACGCCATCCAGAGGGAGTTGGCGGCCAGGGGCATCAGAGCACCGAGGGGTGGGAAGGTCTGGGCCACGAGCAAGATCTGGCAAGTCCTGAGCGACGAGGTTTACATCGGGCGCCATCGACTGGGAATCGATGTGCCCCCCATCGTGGATGAGGAGGTGTTTCACCGCGCTCAGAGGCTGAGGCGGACCAACAAGCATCTTCATCCACCTCGAAAGGACAAATGGCCGCTGCAGAACCGACTTCGATGTTCAGAGTGTGGGTCGACATTCCGATGCAGCTATTCCAGGGGAAAACGCTACTACAGGTGTTCGGCAAACACCATAACAAGCCGGCATTTCATCGAGACAGGTGAGAGGTGTCCGGCTCGCTCGTACCGTGCAGAAGATCTGGAGTGGTCGCTGCTTTCGGGGATATGCGACTCGATGTTCGTCCCCCGCAACTTCGCCAAAGCCCTTGAGTCGACCATCTCTGAGCTCAGAACCAGGAAAGACGATCTGGAAAGGGGAGTTGGCCCACTCCGGGAAGCACTGGAGGACGTGGAAGCAGAGCTCAGGAGAATCGAGCTTGCCTGGGTTCGAGGCAGACTGACAGCCGATGAGTTGAGCAAACTGGAGAAGGACGCTCTAGAGCGGAGGGAACGCACCCAGGCCAGGTTGGAATCCCTTGCTCCTGACGATCTCGATGAGCTTGAGCGGACACGGTCTCTGTTGGAAGCAGCACAGCGGTCTCAGGAAATGGCTCAGCAGTCCGGTGACGTGTGGGGCTTCAACGAGGCTCCCCCATTGTGGTTCGCCAGCGCGCTAACCTCGTTCTCCTCAAACGTGGATGTGGTGAGCGACGATCCGTCAGACAGTGAGGTGACCTATGACACTATGCCCCCCATCAGCCCATCAGTCGTCGCAGAGCGGTTGAAGGAGATGCTGGACCGGTTGCAGGCGGAGGTATGGGCTGAAACCGGGCGTCTGTCTTTGAAGGGAGTCATAAACATATCGATACCTCCGTCCGAGCCCATAGTCTACCCCGGTACTCTAACGAGATCAAACGGGGAGGGTGACAATCAGGCGTTCAGTTCTACGAGTCGGACAGGATGACGGCGTGAGCCCCACCTGCCACCCTGGAGAGTGAAGTGAAAGCCACGGGGCACATCGCGGAGAAGAGCGGCTCAGTGCTCCATTATCGTGCCGCCGTTGATGTTGATGGACTGGCCGTGTATCCAGGAGGCCGCCTCGGTGCACAGGTAGGCGCAGAACGCGCCGACCTCGTCGTCGGTCCCGTTCCTGCCTATGGGCGCGTTCGAAGCCATCTGCTCCCAGCGCTCGCCCCTGCCGTGCAGATCCATGCGGTACGTGTCGACGACGCCGGGGCAGACGGCGTTCACGTTGATGCCGTGAGGGCCCAGCTCCCTTGCCATCGACTGAGTTATGCCCACGATGGCGAAGTTCGCCGCATTGTAGGCCAGGGTGTTGGCGGAGCCCCTCTTGCCGGCGCCGGAGGAGATGTTGACAATCTTCCCGCCTTCTCCTCTGTCGATCATTGGCTTGATGACCGCCTTCGCGCAGAGAAACGATCCTTTGACCTTTATGTCCATCACCCTGTCGTATATATCGGGGTCGAGATCGAGGATCGGGACCCTGTCCGCGCCTATCTGGTAGGCGGCGTTGTTAATGAGTATGTCCACGCGGCCGAACTCCTCGAGAGCGCCGTCGACCATGCCCTGCACCTGGTCCTGGCTCGTGACGTCCACGATGAGCGTCAGCGCCCGCCTGCCCTTCTCCCGGACCTCGTCCGCGGTGCTCTCGACGTCTCTCCAGCCAACCGCCTTTTCATCGTCGGGATAGGAGTCCGGGCTGCGGCCGGTGCCGGTGACGACGATGTCCGCCCCAAGCTCCGCCAAATGCAGTGCCGCCGTCCTGCCGATGCCTCGAAGGCGCCCTGCCCCCGTAACGATTGCTACCTTTCCGTCAAGCTCTCCCATTTGCCATCCTTTCCAGTATTTGTCTTCGCCGAGTCCCAAGGGACTCATCCATCACATCAATATTGAAAGCCAAAAAGCTCTGCCGGGAAACGAATATCAAGCAGTCACTCATGGGCCTCGAACCGCTCCGGAATCCACCTTCGCAATAGATCGTGCAGCTCATCCTTGCATTCGTTGAGGCCATGCTCGGCGCCGGGGTAAATTACGATCTCCTTGGGCTCCTTCGCCCACTCGAAAATCCGCTCGGAGCACTGCGCGGCGAGCCTGGAGTCGTCTCCTCCATGCACCAGCAGCAGCGGCCTTGGGGAGACCCGGCCTGCGCCCGACGCTCCGGCAGTCTGGCTTGACAGCGCTACTACCCCCTTAACGAGGGTACTCAAGGTCGATGCCGTTATGACCACGGCGCCGCCAAAGGAGTGACCGACAAGCACGATCTCCGTGTGGCCCGTGGCCTTCAGAAATGATATGGCCGCCAGCGTGTCCATGACCGACTCGGCGAGCACCGCAGGGTTTCTGTAGTTGACCCTCAACGACGTGAGTCGGCCCTTGAGCTCCTCCGCCAGGTTGCCGAATATGCCGCCGGCCGGCCCGTCGAATCCACCTCTCGCGCCCCACACCCAGAGGATGGCTCCGCTCGGTGGCTCGTCCGTATCGCTATGGAGGATCGTCTCGATGTCGCCGCGCGTGGTGTGCAGCATCATGCCTTGGCCCCGCTGTCCTTCAGGCGGTTCCCACTGGCTAACGTCCTCTATCTGAATCTGAAAATCGTCGCTCGAAGATTGCATTGAACTGACGTCTCGCGGGCCGAATCTAATGTGCAATGTACCAGAATTCTTCAAAGCGGAGAAGTTGAGACCTGTCGCTCCAGGCTCGTCGGGGAAGAAAGTTCACGGAATCCTCACGCCCTATCCGATCATCTTCACGGCTTCCTCACGGACCCTTTGATAGGCTGATCCAAATTGCCGACGCGCAAAGTAGATGGTAGTATCTCCGAGGCTACGAAAAATTAGGAGGTATGGCCCATATGGGGGAGCTCACCAGCCTGGATTATCCAATCGATGTGATGTATCTCATTCACAAGGCTCTGAGGGCCGAGGCGGCCAATGTGGAACGCGTGGTGGAAGAGCTCGAAGAGGGCGGCACGCTTCAAAATTTCAGGCTGGCATTCAACAGGTGGGCGACCGCGTTGGTGTTTCATTCGGAGCAGGAGGACCTTTTCATTTCCGCGCCACTCACCACCACCGCAGCAGACGTCGGCGATAACGGGCGTACGGCGCATTCTCACTTGCCCCTTGTAGATTCATCCTCCAGCCTCGCTGATCGAGTAAAGGCCGCGATGGTTGCCAACGAAGACCAGACGCACAGGGAGCTCCTGGAAGCGATCGAGGACGTGCTGGAAATCCTGAACTCCGAGATAGGCAAGACCAGCGTCATCACCCGGACGAAACAACACCTGACCCGACAAGTCGTCACCCTTCGAATCGTTCAGGAGGACCACCTGGAGACGGAAGAGGCGCTTGTCATGCCGCTCCTTCGCAAGAAGATGAGCGAGACCGATCAGCTACGAGCAGCCAAAGCAATGCTTTTGGATCCGGACGCCGACGATCCCCACTGGGTGTTGGACTGGGTGTCCGGCAAGCTCTCTCAGAAGGAGCAGCAGCTTCTATCGGCCTTCGAACCGAAGCTGCATGCGCTTCACGAAGTTGAGTAGCCATCGCTCCTCGAGCACGCGACATTAGGCAGATTCGATCTGAGGCGGACTGCTCGTTCGAATCTTAGATGGTGTCCGTGGAATATGGGATTTAGTGCCGGTAGGAGGAAACTATGCTGGAAGATGTAACGAGGCTGGACCATCCAATCGACGTCATGGTGCTCATACACAAGGCGTTTCATGCGCTGTCCCTGCGTGTGGAGAAGTTGGCCGCCGAGTCCCAGGAGGGAGGCGACCTGAAGGATTTCGAGGGTGCCTTTGGCTTCTGGGTCAAGCAGTTGCTGTTTCATGCGGAGACGGAGGACAGGTATATGACGGGCCCGCTCGAGGACAGTCAACCGGCAAGGGACAATGAGTCGGAACACGACGAGCTTCGAGAGAAGGGCACGGAGCTTGTTGAATTCATAGGCAAGGGCGATACCGCCGGGCTGGAGGAGCACGTCAAGGCCGCGATGCTCGCCCTGGAAGACCAGGAGCACCAGCAGCTTCTCGAGAAGGCTAAAGACGTCGAAGAAATCTTGAAAAAAGAGATGGGCGAGCAAAGGGTCGTCGCCCGTACTCGCAGGCATCTTTACAGGCGCGTCATGGGGATGCGCATCCTCGAGTTCGACCACTTCGAAAACGAGGAGGCCTTCGTCTGCTCCATCGTGCGAGACCGGTTGAGCGAAAAGCAGCAGCTGGATATTGTCAGGCGACTGCTCATAGACGATACCGCCGCCGACCCTCGATGGATTATCGACTGGGTGGCCGAGGAGTTGGAGCCCAGGGAGCGGAAGCTGCTTGCGGAGCTGGAGGCGCGCTTCGCCCGG
>JADFQF010000134.1 GCA_022561955.1 Chloroflexota bacterium
TTGGATCGACCCGATTGACTTCGCACGCTACGCACCACTGTACGACGCCGGCTCCCACGTGGTCATCACCAAGACGCGCAGCTACAGCGCGGAGCAGGTCGACCCCAAGGTCAAGCACTACAGCCGTCTAAATTTCGTCATGGCGGACCTGGAGGCTTCCGATGTGGACGATGACGCGTTCCCATTGCTTCTGGATATGGACGGCAACATCAGCGAGAGCACGGGCGCGAACTTCTTCGTCGTGACCGACGGCGTCTTGAGGACGGCCGGCGACAAGAGCATCCTCCAGGGCGTTTCTCGCATGACGATTAGCGACCTCGCCCAACAGCTCGGCATCCCATTTTCAGAGGAGGCCCTACAGCCTTACGACGTGTATACGGCGGACGAGGCGTTCCTGAGCAGCACGCCGTATTGCCTGCTGCCGGTGGGCCGGGTGGACAAGAGGCAGATAGGCGACGAGGTCCCCGGTCCGGTCACGAAGCAGCTCCTCGCGGCGTGGAGCGAGCTGGTCGGCGTCGAGATAGTCGACCAGACGATTGAGCGGGCCAGGGCAATACAGGCGGGCGCATAGGTCTTCACGTCACTCCGCCCGACTCTGAATTTGAACGACTTCCGCCTTATGGTCACCCTGTCCAACTCTGAATGACGGGAAGTGCCTCGGTCACCCCGAGAACCCCCTGTCACGCTGTCCGACTCCGATATTGAATATCTTCGGACTCCGCCTCTGCGGAGAGTGTAACGAAGGGTCTGGGGCGCAGATTGGAAGCTCTTCCATGTATTCGTTTCGCAATTAGCCCCGGACTCCTCCTGGATTCTTCGTTGGGACATTCCGGCGCACCGGAGTGCGATGCGAGGGTCTGACAGAATGACAGGAAGTGCCTCTGTCACCCTGAGAATCTCCTGTCACCCTGTCCGACTCCGATATTGAATATCTTCGGACTCTCCGACTCCTCAATGTGTATATCCTCGGAGTCCGTCCCCACGGACCGCCTCTGCGGAGAGTGTAACTAAGGGTCTGGGCGGGCGAGGGGCATTGCCGCATAATAGAGGAACAATATTTGTCATCTAGAGGGTATTGCGCCCCGCCCGACACGAAGGTCGAGCCAGTAAAGGCGGTCAGGACGGTAAGCCGGCTCTGGCCATGCTAAGAGAGGATTCTAGGAGCAGTCTATGGTAGACCGAACGATGCGAGGCGTGTACCCCATCCTGTCCATGCCCTTCGACGCCCAGGACAGAATCGATATAGAGGACCTGCAGCGCGAAGTGGAGTGGTGCGTCCGGCAGGGCGTGCACGGCCTGGGAATCGCGCTGGCCAGCGAGATATTCAAGCTGTCGGAGTCGGAGCGCGACCAGGTCACGAGGGCCGTCGTGGAGCAGGTCAACGGCAGGGTGAAGGTCGTCGTGAACACGGGCGCACAGGGGAGCGGCCTCGCCGTCCAGTACAGCCGGATGGCCGAAGAGCTGGGCGCGGACGCCGTCATGGTGACGCCTCCTTCGGCCATGCCCTCAACGCCTGACGAGACCAGGCAATACTTTCGGCGAATCTCGGACTCCATTGACGTGCCGATATTCATTCAGGACGTAAGCACCGCGCCGGTGCCGCCGGGTCTCGCCGTGCAGATCGCCCGAGAATCGGAGAACGCCTGCTACATCAAGGCCGAGACGCCTCCGACCGCGCCGCGCGTGGCCGAGGCGAAGGCGCTGGGAGGCGACGACTTGATCGTCTTTGGCGGCGCCTGGGGCTATTTCTACCTGGAGGAGCTTCGCAGGGGCTCGGTCGGGACGATGCCCGGCGCCGTCATCCCCGAGGTCTTTACCATGGTCTGGGACCTTTTTCAGGACGGCAAAGACCTGGAGGCGACGCGTCTGTTTAACAGGTACCTGCCGCTGATAAAGTCCTTCGGGCAGGGGTTCGGCATCGCGGCTTACCTTGCGAAAGAGGTGCTCAGGCTCAGGGGCGTCTTCAAGGCGGCGCATGTCAGACATCCCGCCGCCAAGCCCGACGACCTGGCGTTCAAGGAGATAAGGCAGCTCGTCGAATCTCTGGAGCTCGAACCCGCCGACGTCTGACTGGGGCACAGGGCCTGGCACGGAAAAGCGAGGGTCTTCCGCCGATGCCGGGACGGAGGGTTATCAAGTAGCAGGTTAATCCCTAAGTAGCGTTCTCAGAAGTGGTTCGACAAGCTCTCCGACGAATCGGAGTCCGAAGATATACATTATCAGGAGTCGGACACCACGAACGGAAGAAGTTCTTTCCGCCCGCTCGTCCTGTCCGACTCCTTGTGAGGAATATCTTCGGACTCCGCCGCTGCGGAGAGCCTGTCGAAGGATAGTCCATTTTGGATTCGAATTCTTGAGATAGCCTCTAGGCCAGGCTTATGGGGTCGCCCTTCTTGATCGTGCCGCCATCGGTGACATACGCCAGCATGCCCCGTTTGCCTTCCATCTCCGCCCGCATGCCGTCTCGAATGTCGTCAATGAACTGGCAGGGGTCGCAGCCTCCCGTGATCTCCAGGACGACATCGTCTCCGAGGGTGACTTTCTGGCCGCGTTCCAGGGTCGAGAGGTCGAAACCCGAGATCGTTACGTTCTCACGGATCTGGCCGTGAGCGAGGCCGAAGCCCTCAAGGGTCTCCTCATCCATCAGAAGGATCTGACGAAACCGTCGAGGTGTTTCCGAGGTCGCGTGGTTGTCGCCCTCGATTCCGAATCCGGTAATCACGTTGGCGCTGTCGACCGTCTTCATCGGCTGCTCGTGTCCGACGCACAGCTGCAGGGACACGATCCGGGCCGTCTTGCTGGTAGTCATTTCAGTGCCGCTCCTTTGGTTGAGGCTCGTTTCAGGGTACACCCGCCAATGGCGTAGTTCAAGGCGCCGCAGGCGGCGACCTTCTTCAGCCGTCTCGGACTCACCGGGCCCGTGATATAATCGGCCCGGACTTTACGGGATCGGTTTCTTAGATAGTCAACTAAATTACTGGAATTAGGAGAGAAAAATGCTTAGCACGGTCAAGCTGGGAAGCGGAGACTTCACGTACCAGGTGGACCTCAACTGGGAGACGCTGCCCCCGGGATACTCATGGCGGGATGCACCTGCCGTGGCAACGGACGATCATGACAACGTTTATGTGTTCAACAGGGGAGACCACCCCATGATCGTATTCGACAGCGACGGCAACTTCATTAAGTCCTGGGGAGAAGGCGTCTTCGCGAGCGCCCACGGCATCAGCCGCGGCCCAGACGACACTCTCTACTGCACGGACGCCGCGGACCATACGGTGCGGCAGTTCACGTTGGACGGCGAGCTTCTCATGACGATCGGCGTACCGGGAAAGCCGGCCGATCCGTTCAGCGGAGAGCCCTTCAACCGGTGTACGCACACGGCGGTAGACCCCAGGACAGGCGACATCTATGTCTCCGACGGCTACGGCAACTCCAGGGTGCACAAATATTCGCCCGACGGCAAGCTGCTGTTCTCGTGGGGGGCGCCCGGCACGGGGGAGGGCGAGTTCAACTGCACCCACAACATAGCGACCGACAGCCAGGGATATGTCTACGTCGCGGACCGCGAGAATCACCGAATTCAGATCTTCGATTCCAAGGGCAAATACGAGACTCTGTGGTCCACGGTGCACCGTCCCTGTGGACTGTACATATCCGAAGACGACACCATCTATGTCGGGGAGCTTGGCTGGGGCTCGGGAGTTGAGAGAAACGTTCCCAACATCGGTCCTCGCGTTTCGGTCATGAATACGAAGGGTCAAATCCTGGCCAGGTTGGGCGAGGGGTACGGACTGGGTGAGGGCCAGTTCCTCGCACCCCACGGCATCTGTCTCGATTCCAAGGGCAGCATATACGTAGGCGAGGTATCCTATACGAACGGTCGCGGTACCGGCGAGGACCCGCCGGAGGACATAAGATCATTTCAGAAGCTAGTTAGAGCATAAAACTATCTAATATGGGCCGGCGACGGGCTCGTTGACTGCCGGCTTGACAGTTTGTCGGACGCCTAATAAACTCGCCGTTAAGCGCAGTTCATGTTCCAGGGTCCATCCGGCTAATGGAAACCAAGATGAGCCTCCGTTATGAATGGAGATGATAAGGAGCGAAGTATGGCAACTAATGGGCATTCGCAACCGCAGGCCGCTTCGGAAATGGCGGCCGCAGCGTCAAGTTTCCTTGGAAGCCTGAGCGCCGACCAGAAGCAGAAGGCCGTCTACCCGTATCTCGACGGCGAGAGGGTGTTCTGGTACTACCCGCCGTTGAATAGGCACGGCCTGGCCATTCGAGACATGGACGAAAACCAGAGGAAGCTTGCCTATGCGATCATGGAGAGCGGCCTCGCACCCAGGGCTTACAAGCAGGCCGTCCAGATCATAGAGCACGAGCTGATTCTTGGTCCCATCGAGGTGGAGACCAATGCCGTAACATTCGTGAGAGACCCCGAGCTCTACTACTTCACGATCTTCGGCGATCCTGACGGCACCGAGGAGCCGTGGGGCTGGCGGGCCGAGGGCCATCACGTTTCGCTGCACTTCAGCATCTGGGACGACAAGGTGATCTCCGCGACGCCCTTCTTCTTCGGCGCCAATCCCGCGGAGGTCCTGAGCGGCGAGAAGAAGGGGCTGCGCATCCTGGGCGACAGAGAAGACCTGGGCTTTGAGCTGCTAAACAGCTTCGATTCGGGTCAAAAGTCCACCGCGATCATCTACGACGAAGCGCCCTACGATATTCTGACCTACAACGCCTCAAAGGCGCTCTTCGCACGGGAGGAGGGCCTGCTCGTCTCCAAGATGAACGGCACGCAGCAGGAAATGGTCATGTCGATCATCAATGAGTACGTCAGCACCATCCGGGACGACGTCGCGCAGGACAAGCTGAGCGCCATCAGCGAGCAGGGCATAGGCGATTTCAGGTTCGCGTGGGGCGGTGGCATGGAGCCGCGTACGAAGCATTACTATCGGATTCACGGCGGCAGCTTCGTCGTGGAGTACGACAACCGCCAGAACGATGCCAACCACATCCATTCAGTGCTTCGGGACTCCGAGAACGACTTTGCGGTCGATGTTCTTCGCGAGCATCTGCTGCTCTATCACGTCCTGTAAGGCGAGACACGCCAAACGAAGAGGGCCCCCCGATCAGTCGGGGGGCCCTCTTTATTTGAGTCTACGTGCCGTCTCGGCAGGATAACACCAGCGATTCTATATCAAAAACGTCTATTCAAGATGGATCATCCTCTGACAGTCTCTCCCCCTGAAGCGGGTCCGCAGTGGCGGACTCCTCCGATTAGGAGATCGGAGCCCGAAGATAGGTCCTCTTAGGAGTCGGGCGAAGATATGCAAATTAAGAAACTATTTCGAAATGGTCATGGGGGAGTCCAGAGGGGGCATTCCTGCTCTGGCAGAGGGCCTGGGGGATGTGCCCCCAGGAACAAAAACAACCCGAGGGC
>JADFQF010000135.1 GCA_022561955.1 Chloroflexota bacterium
CTACAAGCTGGAGGTCCTGGAGATTCCCACGAACATGCCCATGATTCGCGAAGATGATCGCGATCTGATCTACAAGGACGAGGCCTCCAAGTTCAGGGCCGTCGTTAAAGATATCAAGGAACGCAGCGCCAAAGGCCAGCCGATTCTCGTGGGTACGACGGACATCGACAAGTCGGAGCTTCTTAGCGATCTGCTCAAACGCGAAGGCGTGACCCACGAGGTGCTGAACGCCAAGCAGCACGAGCGAGAGGCGAACATAATCGACCAGGCGGGCCGTCCGGGCGCCGTCACGGTGGCGACCAACATGGCGGGCCGCGGCACGGACATCGTCCTGGGGGGGAAACCCGATAGCCTCGATATCTCCCGAGAGCAGTGGGAGGCCGACCACAGGAAGGTAATCGAGCAGGGCGGCCTCCAGATCATCGGCACCGAGCGCCACGAAGCGAGGCGAATCGACAACCAGCTCCGCGGCCGTTCCGGCCGCCAGGGAGACCCCGGCCAGACTCGATTTTACGTAGCCCTGGACGACGACCTGATGCGCCGTTTCGGCGGAGATACCATCAAGCGCTTCATGGACTGGGCCCTCGAGGACGATACGGCCCTGGAGAGCAAGGCCATCAGCAAGGCCATCGAGGGCGCGCAGGTCAAGACCGAGTCGCACCACTTCGATATGAGAAAGCATCTCGTCGAGTACGACGATGTAGTGAACGCGCACCGCGATATAATCTACGGAGAGCGCGAGAAGATTCTCGGCGGAGCGGACTTGAAGTCCAATATCCAGGAGATGGTGGAGACCGCGCTAACGGAGATATGCGACTCCTACATGGGGGACGTCCGTCCCGGCGACTGGGATACCGAGAGCTTGCTCAGCGAAATCAGCGGCATAATGCCTCTGCCCGCCGACCTTTCCGACCCCGACGAGGTTCTCGATATGTCTCAGGAAGAGATCGTAGACTCCTTCCTAGGGGCGGCACGAGAGCTGTACGATGAGGTGGAGGCGGAGATCACCGCCGAGACCATGCGAAGACTGGAGCGCCAGGTCATGCTGCGAGTCATCGACTCCTTGTGGGTGCAGCACCTGACCTCCATGGAGAACCTGCGACAGGGCATCGGCCTCGAAGCGTTCGGTCAGCGGGACCCGCTGGTGATGTACAAGAAGCAGGGCCACGAGAAGTTCCAAGAGCTCCAGGCCGGTATTCAGTTTGAAATCGTTCATGCCATCTTCAACATGGGCGGCATGGTCCAGTCCAGCATGGCCGCCGGCAAGGGCCAGCGTGCCGTGCAGAAGGTGAGCGCGAAGAACACGAGCGTCATGGCAAACGTAATCGAGACCAAGAGAGAAAAAGTGCCCGCCGGAACGCAGAAAGTCGGGCGAAACGCCGCATGCCCCTGCGGCAGCGGCAAGAAGTACAAGAGGTGCCACGGCGCCTAGAGTCGACAGGTCATAAAAAGGTCAGGGAAGAGCTGATCATCGCCATCCCGGCCCTGAGGGAAAATTCGGACCGCCTACGTTCTTGGGAGCTCCGTCGTGAACAACGGACAGATAGCCGAGGTCTTCGAAAACATAGCCGGCCTGCTGGAAATGCGGGGCGAGAAGGTCTTCACCATAAGGGCCTACCAGCGTGCGGCCCGCACCATAGAGCGCCTTCCCTCGGAGCTGGAAGACATGGTCCGCGACGAGCAGGACTTGAAGGAGATTCCCGGCATCGGCAAGGCGATATCGGAGAAGATCGCGGAGCTGGTGAATACCAACGAGCTGGGCTACTACGATCGCCTCAAGGCCGAGTTTCCCGAAGGCATCCTGGACCTCATGCAGATCCCGGGCCTCGGTCCCAAGACCACCAGAAGGCTGTGGAAAGAGCTGGACGTTACCTCCGTCGAGTTGCTGGAAGAGTCTATCAAGGACGGAAGGCTGGCCTCCCTGCCTCGCCTCGGGAAAAAGACGGCCGAGAACATCGCCAAGCAGATCAGCTTCGCTCGCACCAAGAGCCGGCGGATGCCCATCGCTCGCGCCCTGCCCATCGCGACGCGAATCATCGACGCTCTCCGAAGCCGGTGCCCAAGCATCCAGAAGATTCAATACGCCGGTAGCCTGCGAAGGTACGAGGAGACCATCGGCGACATCGACCTCGTCTGCACGTCCGGCAGTCCTCAAGAGGTCTTGGACGCCCTGGTAGCCTTGCCGAACGTTGTCGACGTGCTTGGCCACGGCGACACGAAGGCCTCCGTATATCTCAGCGACCGCATACAGATCGACCTGCGCGTCGTGGACGATCGCCACTACGGCTCGCTGATGCAGTATTTCACGGGGAATCTGCAACACAATATTCAGCTCAGGGACCACGCGAACTCTCTGGGGCTGTCCCTGAACGAGTATGGCCTTACTCATGTGGACGACGGTAAGCAGGAGGAGTTCGCGGACGAAGAGTCCCTCTATGAGCGAATGGGCCTTCAGTACGTGCCTCCTGAGATTCGCACCGGCATCTGGGAGATCCAGGCGGCACTGGAGCACCGCATACCGAGGCTGGTTGAAGTCGCCGATGTAAGGGGCGATCTGCACGACCATACGGACTGGAGCGACGGCCGCGACCCAATGGAAGTGATGGTCGCGGCGGCCAAAGACAGAGGCCTACAGTACCTGGCGATAACCGACCACTCCGTGGGAAGGGGAATCGCCAACGGTCTCAGCATCGAACGGCTGAGCGAGCACATGAAGATGGTGCGGGACCTGGATGCCCGAAATCCCGGCATCAGGCTTCTGTGCGGCACGGAGATGGACATTCGGGCCGACGGGACCCTGGACTACCCCGACTCCGTGCTCCAGGAGCTGGACTGGGTCGTGGCCTCGGTCCATTCGGCCATGGGACAGGACCGGCAGACGATGACCGAGCGGATAATCGCCGCCATGCGAAATCCATACGTGGACGTCATCGGCCACCTCTCCACCCGACTGATCGGGGAGCGGCAGCCCATAGAGGCCGACTTCGATGCGATATTCAAGGCGGCCCTGGAGACGGGCACTGCCATGGAGATCAACGCCTCTCCCGAGAGGCTGGACCTCAAGGACTCGCATATCGCGAGGGCCAGAGAAATAGGTGTGCCTCTCGTCATCAACACCGATGCTCATACCGAGGAGTCTCTGGACAATGTGCATTATGGTATAGCGATGGCGCGTCGTGGCTGGTGCGAACCTCACCACATCGTGAATACGTTGGAGCTTCCGAAATTCTTGGAGTTCCTCGATGCGCCAAAATCCGAGCGGATGAAGGTATTCCTTCAACATGCGTGAAACGGCAACATACGAAAGGACCGGGCTCGTCTCGACCTCCGAGGCGCTAAGGGCGTTCAGGTCCGCCTTGGAGGAAGGCGTCGACTGGCCTACTGCGCTGTTGCAGGCCATCGCCGAATGGTCTACCCCCGAGGAGACCGTGGGCGACAGGGTCTATAGATATTTCATCGAGGGAGAGGCCTTCGACTGGCTTCTGCTCGCCGAGAGGCTGTTCGAGGCCGCGGACGTGCTCATACCGGACGAAGACAAGGAGGCGCTGCTCTTCCAGGGAAGGTTCCCGGACTACTTCGAGAGCTCTAACTTCAAGGAGCTCATGGGAACCGATAAGTACCGCGGATACCTCAACTATTTCTATGGAGTGAGCGTGGAAGAGGCGTTGCAGCTAGCGTCGGAGAAAGAAGTCCATAAGCGCCAGCTGAGCAACGGAAACCAGTACCAGAACGATTTCACGGAAGAGGCGTTGTCCCGGATTTACAGGGAATCGCCCTGCGTGTTACTGCTTCAGTTCCGAGAGGACAAGCGCTATCCCGACGACGGAGAGCTCACGATGGAGCAGTCCACCGAGTTCAATTACTGGCTGTTCAAATACAGAATGAAGACCTCTGACAAAGCAAAGGTCGCCAGCGATACGAGGAAGGGCCTAAAGCAGCTTCACGAAATGATGGCATCGGGCAAAGTAAGCATGATTGTCCCTTGAGCCTCAGGCATCCGACTCCTCTCCCCGCATCTCCCCATCGGCCCCGCTCCCCATCTCCTCCGGCGCCTTGTAGCTGCTGAACATCGCGTACAGCAGCGCGTTGTAGATGAGCTTGGTCCCGGCTCCGAGTATGAGCGGCGCGCCGAGAAACGTGACCTGGGCGACGACGCCGGCTATCGATGGACTCACGGTCTGGGCCAGGTTCCGGCCTAGATTGGTAAAGCTCGCCATGGCCGTTCGCGACTCGGGGGCGACGATGGCCATCGTGTACGACTGTCTCGTGGGTATGTCCATCTCGTTACAGAGCTCGTGCACCAGGAAAAAGAACACCGCCGCCCACAGCTGCCCGGAAAAGGCCATCAGTATCACGAACATGTTGGACAGCGCCTGCGTAAACGCCATCGTGTTTATCAGGCCGATGCGGTTTGCCACCGGAGTCGCCAGCGAGACCGAAATCGCGTTCAGAAGCTGACCGGCGAAGAAAATACCGGCGATCGAGTACAGGTCCACGCCGAAGTGGTTCACGAACCAGAACGAGATGAAGCTGCGCAACATGAACCCGCCGCCCATCGAGTCCAGTGAAAACAGCCCCGCCATCTTCAGTATCAGCCTCCTGGATTCGTCATTTTCGAGGCTCCGCGAGGGGGACTTTCGGTCCTTGGGCAGGGCCTCGGCCTCTGGCGATAGCCTGGAGTAGAGCACGATGCCGCTCACGGCGATGACCGCGTAGACCCCGAACATGATTTGAAACGAAAGCTGTTCGCCTATATCGAGCCGGGACTGAAGCAGCGCGGGCCCGGCGATGAGCAACGCACCTATGGCCCTTCCCAGGAAGGCGATGAGGTTATACCAGCTGAAGATTAGAGTCCTCTGCGCCCCGTCGGTGGTCTCGGTGAGAATGGCCGTGTCCAGAGACACGAATGCCGTACGGTCCCCACCGGTCGCCGTAGTCATGGCGAACAGACCGATGACGACCAGAAATGCGACGCTGCCGTTGAGCGGCAGCAGGATACCGCCAAGCACCATCAGCGCGGACATCCCCACCAGCATTCGCTTGCGGCCGATGGCGTCGCCTCGCCAGGTTGCGACCAGGTTCGACAACGCTCCGCCCGCCATAATGCCGCTGATGACTATCCCTGCCTGTATGGCGGAGAATTCCAGAAACGTAAGATAGACGCCGAGGAATATGCTGAGAAAGCTGTAGTCCAGGGCACGTACTGAGGAGGCGGCGATGACCAGCTTGCCGTCCCGGTTCACCCTGGGGAATACGCCTACTAACCTCAAGGCGTTAGCCGTGCCCAGTTGTCTTGAAATTACTCCGGCCTATCCCCATATTTTCCTTATCTCTGACAGCCGCTTTCGCGGGCTGTCACCCGCTCTAACCAACAAAGGAGAATCGAATGGAAACAACCGAACATCACGACTATCTGTGGAGCGCTAGCCCCATTGCCAAGGCCCTG
>JADFQF010000136.1 GCA_022561955.1 Chloroflexota bacterium
CTGGAGAGGGTCAACCTTCTTACCGGGCTGAGCGCCGCCGATGCTCTGAGCACGTTTCGGAACGGCGGAGCCGATTACGTGCACATGCCCAACCCGCAGGCGGAACAGCTCGTAGCGTCCGGCGCGGGCCACATTGCGGCCCCGTTGGGGCCGCATCTTGGACGTATCTGCTACAGCTCATTCGCCGTTACCGAGAGGTTTCTCGACGACAGGCCGCAGGTCGCCCAGCGGTTCGTATCGGGCTTCAAGGCCGCGCAAGAGTGGGTGGCATCCAGCACGGCGGAGGAAATCGTAGCCGAGGTGGCGGCGTTCCTACCAGGGGTCGATGAGTCGGTCCTGGTCAGAGGCGTGGAGACCTACAAGCGCCAGCGTACCTGGTCCGAAAGCCCCGTGATAGACAGAGACGGCTATTCCGCCATGGCGGATGTTCTGATCGACGGTGGCGTGGTCAAGGGCCGCTACCCATATGAGCGCCTCGTTCGCACGGAGTTCGCGGACCGCGCCATGGGTGCCTAGCACGTAGGCCGTTATCGGAAAGAAGGAAAAGAGATGGTTAGCACGACAGTCTGTCAGAGCTGTGCGATGCCGCTGGCGAAGCCCGCAGACCACGGCGCGGAGGCCGACGGCACAAAAAACGAGGAGTTTTGCGCCCACTGTTACCGGGACGGTTCGTACACAGACCCCAACCTGACGCTGGACAAGATGGTGGAGATCGTGGCGCGATTCATGCAGAAGTCGGGTGACGATGCTACGGGGGTCGCTAGAGAAGGCCTGGTCGGCCTCAAGAGATGGCGCTAGGCCGGGCTTACTCATGGGACTATCAGGCATATACGTATAGTGCTTCTGGTCGGCGTCAGATAACGGTTTCGCTGATAATATATATCTGAATCAGTTAAGTTCCGTCTATCTTGGGGTTGTTCAGTTGAAGTCCGCAATCAATACAGGACTGGGGAGGCTTCGCGGCGAGCGTGGCTTTACCCTGGTAGAGTTGCTGGTTATCGTGTCGATCGTCGTCGCTCTTGCCGGCGTGGTGGTCCCGTCCGTGGCCGGGTTTTCAGGCAAGGGCGAGGTCGGCGCCATGGCGGAGGAGATAAACTCCGTGCAGTCCGCCATGGACATCATGATGGTCGAAAATAAGGTTTCGTTGGTAAACGTGAGCCCGGCATCATCGCAAAATAGCTGGAAGACCTTCCCAAACGGCCCGAGCGTCGCCTCACTGGATAACTACCTGAAAGCCGAAGACACTGAGTATTTCTACTGCTGGGATACGTCCGGCCTCGTCACGGACCAGCACGTCGTCTCATCGGCCTGCCCATAGACCATCAGTCGCAATCAGGACGCCTCGGCATTCTGCTCCTGGGTCACTTGTTGCTTCCTGGCGCCCGGACTCAAAAAGGCGGCGAATATGCCGATGAGAAATATGCCGTCGAATATGCCCGCTCCCCCGATCGAAAGATAGGTCCCGCCGCCTCTAATCGCCTCGGGAAGGAGAAGGAGGTCCGCGCCTACCAGTGTCCCCAGCACTCCGGACACGTAGGCCACCGGCGCCGCTCGCCTCCAGGCCAGAATCATCGAGATGATTGCCGAGACGCCGGGCGGCACCAGGGCGTTCAACGTTATCCCCTTGCCGGGAACCACCTCCGCCATGGAATACGCTACGATGGCAACGACGGTAATGGCCAGCATAGTGCGGAACAGCGGAGTCCTCGGCATCAACCACATGCACATGACAATCGGAATGATAGCGCCTCCCACGTTTACGGCCACGATCGTCGTGGCGACCGCAGGGGGCTGTAGAAAGAAGAAGTTTCCCGCCGTAAAAAGTGGTCCTCTGGTCACATCGGCGACACCCCACACGGGAATATTGACGAGACCTCCAACCAGAATACCGATGAACAGCGCAGCTACCAGCCGCGGTGGTATGCCAAGCCTCACGAATGAGACCGTCACCAGCCGGTAGAAGAGTACGAGCAGCAGAAGGGGGATTAGCAGCGCGAAGAGTATCAGTATCAGGAGTGACAAATACTAGACCTGTACCTCTCTTCGGCTGAAGCAATGGCCTTGCGGTGGCGTGAGAGCGCCGTCAAGGAGTGATTTCCGAGCTTCCGGAGATGCCCGCGGTCCTGATGTGCCAGCTATCGTTTATGCAGATGGAAAACCAGCCCTCGTGATCGAATCGGAAGCGAGAGACGGAAGTGTTGTCCAGTCTGATCTTGCCTATGAACGACTCGTCAAAGCCCATGATGTAATGCAACAGGCATTGCGTCGCCGCTCCGTGCCCGACTACCGCCACCGTCATCGACTTCTCTTTGGAAACAAGGTCTTCGTTATAGAGTATTTCGTCTTCGAGCCAGCCTGCGAAACGTCTTTGGACGTTTCGATACGATTCCCCCTGGGGAGGAACGAAGTGGCCGCCCTTGCCGCGCATGTAGGCGACCATCTCGGTCGTGAGCGCCTCGCTCGTCGGAACGCCTCTCCATCCGGGGAGCTGCTGCTCGATAATCGCGTCCACCCTGGGGAAGTCCCTGTCCGCCTCCCCCATCGCCCGGAGCATCGTCTCGGTAGTCTGCACCGCCCTCGTTAGGCTCGAGCTATAGACGCGGTCGAAGCGCACGTCCTCTGCCTTGAGTCGTTGGCCGAGAAGTCTCGCCTGCTCCAGCCCCTTCGACGTCAAGGGCGAGTCGAAATCGACTCCCGCCGCGAAGCCCGGCGTTGCGTTGGACGTCGACTCACCGTGCCTTATGAAGTAGAACTCACATTGAAAGTCTTTATGTATCAAGTGGCGACGCCCTCCAGAAAATTGTGCGATATCAGCCCGGAAAGCCGTTCGTGGTTTCAGTCGGAACGCAGGCAGCGACAGGCCCCCAATTTACCGTGGAGCTTTCCAACAGACCGATTGATAGAGTATCATGTTGCGCGGAATAAGGGCCCAGGCCCACGAAGGTTTTGTGCCTAATTTCTTACAACGTCACTAAGTTCAAGAGCCGGGTTAACGGGCAAAACGAGATCGAGTTTGGACGCTTTTAGAGGCGCGTCTCGACTCTCTGTATCAGATGGAGGTGTGAACCTATGGGTAACCGCTTGGAAGGCAAAGCTGCGGTCGTTACCGGAGCGGGAAGAGGCATCGGTCGAGGGGTGGCACTGCTTCTGGCCGAGGAGGGTGCTTCCGTCGTCGTCAACGATCTGGGCTGCGACGTGGACGGCTCCGGCAGCTCGCGAGAGCCGGCGGACCGTGTCGTAGACGAGATCAAGTCCAGGGGCGGCAACGCGGTCGCCAGCTATGACGACGTCGCTCAAATAGAAGGCGGCGAAAACGTCATAAAGATCGCCGTGGACACATTCGGCCAGGTAGACGTCCTGGTCAACAGCATCGGCATCGTCAAGGACAGGATGATATACCAGATGTCTCCGGAGGAGTGGGACCTCGTCGTTAAAAACAACACCAAGGGCACGTTCTTACCCACGAAGTTCGCGGCCATACTTTTTCGGCAGCAGCGCGGTGGGCGCGTCGTGAACATGACCTCCGACGCCGGACTGGGAGACATCGGCAGGTCCAACCTGGCCGCCGCCTCGGAGGGCATCGTCGGTCTCACGCGGACGACCGCCAGGGACCTGGGCAGGTACGGCGTTACCTGCAACGCGATCTCGCCCATGGTGGAGACGAGGCTGTTCCCAGGCACGGTAGACGAGTACCGAATCGCGGAGGGACCTCACCCTACACCCGCAGAGAGGGCCGGTATCGGCTCCGACCCCGCGATACAGGAATGGGAGGGCCCCGGGTATCCCGACGACCCGGAGAACGTGGCGCCGCTGGCGGTGTATCTGTGCACCTATGCCTCCCCCAACATTAACGGCTACGTCTTCGGCGTGAGGGGTGGCAGCATCTACCAGTACACGAACCCGCAGGTCGAGAAGTCCATTCACAAGTGGGGCACGTTTACGATGGACGAGATGGACGTGCTCGTGCCCAAGATGATCGGCGCCGGATTCTAGGCGTTGTAGCCCACCCGCATCCCGGTAATTATTCGTACTAATAAGGGATGAGGGTCGACGGCAGCGCGACAGAGCTGAAATGTTATTGAAAGACGCAAGAGGTAAAAGTAATGGGTAGCAGATTAGAAGGACAGGTAGCCATTGTCACCGGTGCGGGTCGAGGAATAGGCAGAAGCGTGGCCATGCTTCTGGCTGAGGAAGGTGCTTCGGTCGTCGTCAACGATCTGGGTGGCGGCGTCGACGGCGAGGGGGACTCCTCAACACCCGCCGACCAGGTTGTGGAAGAGATCCGCAAAGCGGGCGGCACCGCCGTCGCAAACCACGATTCCGTCGCCGAGTTCGATTCCGCTTCCAGGATCGTTCAGACGGCCCTGGACAACTTCGGTCGGATCGACGTGCTAAACCACGTGGCCGGGATCCTCAGAGACCGAATGATCTTCAACATGACCGAGGCCGAATGGGACCAGGTCCTGCAGGTGCATCTTTACGGTGCCTTCAACATGGTAAGAAACGTCGTCCCCCACATGATAAAGCAGCAATACGGCAGAATCGTGCTGTTCTCCTCGGGCTCCGGCCTCGGCGCGTCGGGGCAGGCCAACTACGCCACTGCCAAAGAGGGCATGGTAGGGTTCGCCAGGGCGCTTTCCAGGGAGCTCGATGAGTTCGATATCTCCGTCAACGCCGTCTACCCGGGCGGCGCCACGAGGATGACCGAGACCATACCCGAAAGCACGCAGCAGCTTCGGCAACAGCAACGAGGCGCCGCGGCTTCGGCGGCTACCGGGGGCGGGCAAATGGCCACTCAGGGCGCGCCCATACAAGGTCCACCCGAGGCAAGGGACGCCGAGAACAACGCCCCCAAGGCGGTCTACCTATCGTCCGCGGCGGGAGGGGGCATCACCGGCCAGGTCATCGGCGTTAGCGGTTGGCCCATGACGCTCTACTCGCCTCGCCACGTGGCCAAGAGCATCCACAAGAACGGCCGCTGGACGCTGGACGAGCTGGACGACCTGATGCCCGTATCCCTTGGGGCAGGCTTGATCAACCCGGTGCCGCCGGCGGAACCTCGCCAGTAAACGGCAACACGGACACCTGAAATATGGGCCCCGATACTTCGGGGCCCTATTTTTTGACACTAAGCTGGACTTTGTACTCTGGATTCCGGCGAAAGCCGGAATCCAGCCAGCCAGACCATCCCTTATACAGGTGTCCCGCCAACCCAAATTACCTTTTTAAGATCATCTCGACTTTCCACGCTCGCCTCCATCCCTCGATCGTCTTCTCCCGTGCGAAGGGGTGACTTCACCAACCCTCTGGATTCCGGCTTTCGCCGGAACGACGGAGGCCTGGGAGCACGTTCGTTGAGCGGGTTCATTATGGTGCCTTCGATCTGCCGCAGGAACACCTATCTCATCGTTCAAGGACTTCCGC
>JADFQF010000137.1 GCA_022561955.1 Chloroflexota bacterium
GCACGACTGAGAGCCCGGAACCCGTGGCTGAAACCCCGGAGCCCAAAGTGGACCTCGCGGAACAGTCTATCGGGAAGGAACTGCAGCTCAAGATCCTGGAGGTCAATCGCAGCCGTAACAGGGCCATCTTCTCCGAGCGCCAGGCGGTGCAAGAATGGCGCGACGCACAGAAGGCGCGTCTGGTGGAGGAGCTCACGGAGGGCGAGACGAGACGGGGCAAGGTGACGGGCATCAGCAATTTTGGCGCCTTCGTCGACCTTGGCGGCGCCGACGGCCTGGTACATATATCAGAGCTGTCGTGGGCTCCCGTGGACAAGCCGGAGGATATCGTAAAGATAGGCCAGGAGTTGGACGTATTCGTGCTCAGGGTCGATACGGAAAACAAGAAGATCGCCCTTAGCCTCAGGCGCTTGCAGCCGGAGCCGTGGGACACGATCCACGAGCGATATAGCGTAGGCGATCTCGTAGACGCGAGAGTCACCAAACTCACTAACTTTGGGGCCTTCGCACGCGTTGAAGGAAACATAGAAGGCCTGATACATATATCAGAGCTAACATCTCGAGTGATCAATCACCCTAGAGAAGTCGTCCAGGAAGGAGAGGAGGTTAAGCTGAAAATTATTCGGATCGAACCCGAAAGACGACGGCTGGGGTTAAGTCTCAAACAGGCGGCAGAAGAGGAAGACTACTAGGCGGTAGCTCTTCGCCCACACCTGTAGAATACTCCTTTGTAGGAGACGTGTTAAATGGCAAGTAGGTTTGAAAAGTTCTCAGAGAGAGCTAGAAGAGTATTGTCCCTCGCGCAAGAAGAGGCGCAACGGTTCAATCACAACTACATTGGAACGGAGCACATCCTTCTCGGCTTGGTCCGAGAGACGGACGGTATCGCCGCAAGGGTACTGTCCAATCTGGGTGTGGAGCTGCACAAGGTCCGTTCAGCAGTTGAATTTATTATCGGGCGAGGTGAGCGAACTGCCCCAGGCGAGATCGGGCTCACTCCCCGTGCGAAAAAGGTAATTGAGCTTGCGGTGGACGAGGCGCGCCGCCTCAACCATCACTATATCGGCACCGAGCACCTGCTGATCGGCCTCATGCGAGAGGGCGAAGGAGTTGCGGCGGGAGTGCTGGAGAGCCTTGGCGTGAACCTGGACAAGGTCCGGGGTGAGGCCAGCAGAATCCTCTCCACCCAATCGCAGCAGCAATCAAAAGGTAGTAGCAGCGGCCGTACCCAGACCAAGACACCGACGCTGGACCAGCTCGGTATCGACCTCACGGCCGCGGCGCGCGCCGGAAAGCTCGATCCGACCGTGGGCCGTAGCAAGGAGATCCAGCGCGTCACCCAGATCTTGAGCCGTCGCACCAAGAACAATCCCGTCCTCATTGGGGAGCCGGGCGTCGGAAAGACGGCAATCGTAGAGGCCCTGGCACAGCGCATCGCCAGCGGAGACGTGCCGAGCACCCTTCAAGGAAAGCGCCTCGTGACACTGGACATGGGCGCGCTCGTCGCCGGCACGAAGTACAGGGGTGAATTCGAGGAGCGGCTGAAGAAGGTCGTTGACGAGATTCGCACCTCCGGCAACTGTGTGCTGTTTATCGATGAGATACACACCATGGTCGGCGCGGGCGCCGCGGAAGGCGCGGTCGATGCCGCCAACATACTAAAGCCTTCCCTCGCAAGAGGCGAGCTGCAGACTATCGGCGCTACCACCCTCGACGACTATCGCAAGTACGTAGAGCGAGACCCGGCCCTGGAGCGCAGGTTCCAGCCGGTCCTCGTGGAAGAGCCCACCGTGGAGGAGACCATAGATATCCTGCGCGGCATAAAGGGGCGCTACGAAGAACACCATCAGTTGGACATAAGCGACGAGGCCCTTCGCTGCGCCGCGAGCATGGCCGCCCGCTTCATCGCCGACCGATTCCTGCCCGACAAGGCCATCGACTTGATCGATGAGGCCGCGTCCAAGGTGAGGATCAACTACACGACCGCTCCTCTGTCCATCACCGAAGCGACCAAGATGCTTGAAAGCGTCCGCAAGGAGAAGGACGAGGCTATCTCGGGCCGCCAGTATGAGTACGCCGCAGAGCTGCGCGACCGCGAGGTGAGTCTCGCGGAGAAGCTGAGCGATCTGGAGAAGGGCTGGGAATCTGAACGGGGCAACGATAAGCCGAACGTCGATGAAGAAGACATAGCCGAAGTCGTGAGCATGTGGACGGGGATTCCCGTTACCAGGCTCGAGACGACCGAGACTGAACGCCTGGTCAACATGGAGGAGGTCCTTCACGAGAAGGTCATCGGCCAGGACGAAGCCATAACGCTGATGTCCAAGGCCGTCAGGCGGTCACGCGCGGGCCTGAAGAACCCGAAACGCCCGACCGGCGTGTTCCTGTGCCTCGGCCCCACCGGAGTCGGAAAGACCTATATGGTCCAGAAGCTGGCCGAGTTCATGTTCGGCTCAGAGGACGCGGTGATTCGCATCGACATGTCCGAGTTCATGGAGCGACACTCCGTGGCGAGGCTCGTTGGCGCACCTCCGGGTTACATCGGCTACGACGACGGCGGTCAGCTGACCGAGGCCGTGCGCCGCAAGTCGTATTCGGTGATTCTCCTGGACGAGATCGAAAAGGCCCACCCCGAGGTCTTCAATATCCTTTTGCAGATCTTCGACGACGGTCATCTGACCGACGCCAAGGGGCGGAAGGTCAACTTTAGAAATACCATAGTCGTCATGACGAGCAACATCGGTTCCGATCTGATTCGCCAGGACAGGTCTATTGGATTCGCCGCTCGCGGCGATAGCGCTCAGACGGACGAAAAGGCATATGAGCGCATGAAGACCAACGTGCTGGATGAGGTGAAGCGCTTCTTCCGGCCCGAGTTCCTAAACAGGATAGACAACACGATCGTCTTCCATGCCCTGACCCGCGATCACATGATGGAGATCGTGCATTTGATGTTGGGCGAGGTCTCGAGCAGCCTCATCGAGAAGGGCATCGATCTCGAGGTCACCGATACCGCGAAGGCTTGGCTTGCGGAGAAGGGCTACGATCCCACCTTCGGCGCCAGGCCGCTGCGAAGGACGATTCAAGACAACGTCGAGGATAAGTTGTCCGACGCGATCCTTGGCGGTGATCTCAACCCGGGCGACACGGCGCTGGTGGATATCGAAGACGACGAAATCGTCGTTAAGTCCAAGAAGCCGGTGGCCGTCGCGTAGCGGAAGCAACGGACAACGTCGGTCCATAGATGAGTGTGAGGGCCTGGATGCGTTTGATGCGTCCAGGCCCTTGTTTATGCTATGAAAGGGTAGGCCCCGTCGTCGTGCAGCGGACGACCTTCGGCGAGGTTTGCCTCTGAATCCAGGGCTTTTGTGCGCGACGCTACGCGGCAAGACCTGTTCAAATCGACACGTTTGGTACTTTTGTTCTAACGGGATGTTCTGCTAAAATGCCAGCGACAGTTCCATACGACCTCGCGACGCATCTGCTGTCGCAAGAGAGTTACGAAATGGCTAAGGCAAAGAGCCGAACGGTATTCGTCTGCGACGCGTGCGGAAACGATAGCCCCAAGTGGGAGGGCAGGTGCTCCACCTGTGGCGAGTGGAACTCCATGGCGCAGCTTCGTCAGCCGTCGGAAGCTCAACAGGCCGGTCCGTGGATAGGCGATGCGTCGACCGCGCCCGTCCGGCTGTCCGAAGTTTCGATGAATGAGACCCCTCGGCTGATCACGCGGTCCGACGAGTTCGATCGCGTGCTCGGCGGCGGAATCGTACCGGGCTCGCTGATCTTAATCGCCGGGGACCCGGGCATAGGCAAATCGACCCTGCTGCTCAAGATAGCCTCGGACGTTTCTAGTCCCGCCAGACCAGTCGTTTACGTTACGGGGGAAGAGTCGCCGGCGCAGGTCAAGATTCGGGCGGACCGATTAGGGCTGTCGGGGGAAGACCTCTTCATATTGCAGGCCACGGACACCGCCGACGTCTTGGGCCGGATGGAGAGCCTTTCGCCGGGACTGGTCATCGTGGACTCCATTCAGACCCTTCACGACACCTCTGTCTCGTCAGAGCCCGGCAGCGTGGCGCAGATTCGCGAGTGCACGCGAAGAATGTTGGAGTGGTCCAAGGCGACCGACGTCCCGGTCATACTCGCCGGCCACGTGACCAAGGGAGGCGACATCGCGGGACCGAGGGTCATGGAGCACATGGTGGACGTCGTCCTCTACATGGAGGGCGACCCCGTGAGCTCCTGGAGACTGCTGCGTTCGGTAAAGAACAGGTTTGGACCTACGAACGAGGTCGGCGTATTTGAGATGACCGGCCGGGGACTCATTGAGGTGAGCGACCCCTCCAGCGCCCTGTTGTCGCAGCGAGGAAGAAGCGCCGTCGGCTCGGTCGTGGTGCCTATAATGGAGGGTACGCGTCCAATGCTTGTCGAGGTACAGGCGCTCACGAACCCGACGTCTCTTCCCGCGCCAAGGCGGGTCTCGACCGGCATCGACAACGGCAGAATGCTCATGATATGTGCGGTGCTGAGTCGCCGGGTGGGCCTTCCTCTGTCCAATCAGGACGTGATCGTCAACGTCGCGGGAGGAATGCGGATTGCGGAGCCCGCGGGCGACCTCGGGGTAGCCGTCGCCATCGCTTCCAGCGTATCCAACACGCCCGTTGCGCAGGATATCGCCGTTGCGGGGGAGATCGGTCTGAGCGGAGAGGTCCGTAGAGTGCCCCACCTGGAAAGAAGGGCAAGCGAGGTGACGCGCCTCGGACTGGAGCGCTTCATCTCCCCCTCGGAGATTGAAACCAGTGACGTCAAGAGCTCCGTGGACACGGTGCTGGTCAAGACGATCGGCGAGGCTCTCAGTCTGTGCCTGCCGATTCAAGCAAGGCCGGATCCGGCATTCAGCCTGTCCGGCAACCCAGCTGAGATGAATAAATGAGGCCCTATTTTGGCGCGATACCGGCGCAAGGGAGGTCAGTGTCTTGAAAAGCGCATACTTTCAGTGCATCGGTGGAGCCAGTGGCGACATGATCCTCGGCGCGGTTGTGGACGCAGGGGTCTCGCTGGACGACCTGAAGGAATCCCTCACCAAAATGGACGCCGACGGCTACGAGCTTACGGAGCGCAGGGCCCAGCGCGGCGGACTGCCCGGAACTCAGGTCAACGTCGAGCTGGACGATAGCGGACGTCAGAGGAGACGCTGGCAGGACTTCGTCCAAATCGTCGAGGAATCCAGCCTTTCGGAAACGGTGATACAGAGGTCTTGTGCGGTATTTCACAGGCTTGCGGAAGCCGAGGCGATGGTGCACCATACTAAGCCCGACCAGACGCAGCTGCATGAACTCGGAGAGATCGACACGCTCGTTGACGTAGTCGGTGGAATCGTCGGCCTGGACATGCTGG
>JADFQF010000138.1 GCA_022561955.1 Chloroflexota bacterium
TCTCGGATGACCACCAGCGCCAGGGGACCGGCAGCGAGGCCGCCCACGTCCGACGGCAGCGATGCGCCGTAAAGTCCATGAGACTCGGAGGCCTCTCGGACTCGTTTGCGGACCTGGTCGGGAATAGGGGCGTATGGGTCGCCGTCGAGCCCTTCGTCCAGCGGCTGAAGCTCCTCCTCAATGAAGGACTTGACCCTCGTTTGCAGCTTCCGAAGCTCCGGCGTTAGCGATTCAGGCATGTTCAGACCCCGTATGTAGAGGCTTTGTGGAACAGTCGAGCGATGGCCGCTGTTGGGTGAGAGTCTAGCACCTGTATCCATGCGCCGCCACACATGGCGACTTAGATTCGACATGCCATAGCCTGCCGTATTACCGCAAATTGCCTTTGATATGTCGAAAGTGGTGGCGCGGTAGCGGATGATGTATTGTAGGGCGGGGGCAGCCTTCTGAGATAAAATTGCCGTCACTCATAAAACATGATCCCCACGAATAATAGCGGGAAGGCCTTAACATGAACACTTTGATAGAGCTGCTTCGGAGCTCTGCCGAGAGGTTTGGCCCGAGTCCAGCGCTGCTGATCAAGCCGGCCCTGCGGTACCGCGTGTGGACTTACGACGATATGTGGCGAGATGCCGGCAAGGTCGCCTCGTTCCTACAGGACAGGGGGATACGGAAAGGAGACAAGGTACTGCTGTGGGGTCCCAATACGCCCCACTGGGTGTTGGCCTTCTTCGGGGTTCTACGGGCCGGCGCCATAGGCGTGCCCCTGGATGTTCGAAGCGCCAAAGATTTCGTGGGCCGCGTCGTCGAGAGCACCGAGCCCAAGCTGGCGTTCGTGTCCAGGTTCACGGCCGAGCAGGCCGACCTCGACATCCAGAAGGTGAGCCTGGAAGACCTCGAGTCCATTATCGCCGAATACTCGCCCGAGCCGGCACAGGTCACAGTCGCGCCCGACGATCTGGCCGAGATAATGTTCACGTCCGGCACCACGGGAGACCCCAAGGGCGTCATGCTCTCACACGGGAACATCGCCTCCAACGTGGAGGCGGTTAGGAAGGTGTCTCCGGCCAACTCCACGGACAGGATGCTTTCGGTCCTGCCCCTCAGCCACATGTTCGAGCAGACGGGGGGGCTCCTGGTTCCCCTGAGCAGTGGCTGCCGCATAGTCTACCCAACGAGCCGTCAGCCGACGTTCATATTCAGGGCCCTTAGGGAGACTGGCATCACGATTCTTCTGCTGGTGCCGCAGGGCCTTCAGCTATTCATGGACGGCATCGAGCGCGAGGTCGAACGCCGGAAGAAGGGCGGCGTTTGGAGGGCGTTGAACCGCGTGGCTCCTTTCCTGCCTGTGATCGCGCGCCGTCTTCTCTTCGCGAACGTCCACAAGCAGTTGGGAGGAAAGCTGAAATTCGCATTGAGCGGAGGGGCTCGCCTGGAACCGGCACTTGCCCGCAAATGGGAGAACCTGGGCGTGCGCGTGTTGGAGGGCTACGGCACTACGGAGGCGTCTCCCGTCATATCCTTCAATAGTATGGACCGCAAGGTACCGGGGTCTGTAGGCAAGATACTTTCGGGCCAGGAGGTGCGCATCGCCACTGATGGAGAGGTGCTGGTCAAGGGGCCCAACGTCACGTCGGGCTACTGGCGGAACGACGAGGCTACCAGAGGCTTGTTCGACGGAGACTGGTATAAGACGGGTGACCTCGGCCATCTTGACGATGACGGTTTCCTCTTCTTGAGGGGAAGAAAGAAGGACCTGATCGTCCTCGCCAACGGCCAGAACGTCTACGCCGAAGACATCGAGAGCATGCTGACCAACCATCCCGCCGTGAAGGAAGGCGTAGTGCTGGGCATCCCGGAGGCTCGGTCCGGCGGCGAGAGGGTTCACGCCGTGCTCCTCATGGAAGACCCGTCCGTGCCCGTGAAAGACGTAGTGGATAGCGTCAACGCAGGACTTGCCGACCACCAGCGCATCGCCGATTACACCGTATGGCCCGACGACGATTTTCCCAGGACCCATACCCTCAAGGTCAAGAAAGGCATCGTTCTGGACGCCATAAGCGCCGCGGGAGGAGAGGCGCAAGCAGAGGCGCTGCAACCGGCCGATGTACCGTCGTCGGACGCCGTGGACCCTCTCTTCCGCGTCGTCGCTGAGGTGGCAGAGGTCCCTGTGCGCAGCGTGGAGCCGCAAAGCACCCTCGGCGGCGACCTTGGCATCGATTCCCTCAAGCGAGTCGAGCTTCTGTCCTACGTCGAGCAGCAATTCGGCACGTACGTCGACGAGTCCCAGGTAGACCCGACCACAACCGTCCAGGAGCTCGTCGAGCTGGTTGCCCGGCAGGCGCAGGTCAGAGGCGGTGGGCTCAGGTTCTACGGCTGGCCGCTAACGGCATGGTGCCGGTTGCTACGACATGCAATCCATGTAGCGTTGATATTCCCCTGGCTTTCGAGCATGTACAAGACCTCGGTCTCGGGACTCGAAAACCTGGATGGCCTGCAAGGACCGGTCATATTCGCCATCAACCACAACGCCATACAATGGGACAGCGTCATCGTCCTGAAGAGCCTTCCAAGAGTGTGGAGGAGTCGGGTCGCCTACGCGGCAGCGGCCGAGATAACGTTCAGCAAGCTGTGGCTAATGGTGCTGGCCTCTCTGGTAGGCGGCGCGTTTCCCTTCGACCGCGAGACCGCCATACGCCAATCGATGGAGTATCTTGGAGGCCTGCTGGATAGCGGTTGGAACATCGGTATATTCCCTGAAGGGGAGCAGACTTTGGGACAACCCATGCTGCCGTTCAAGAGCGGGGTCGGCCTCCTCGGCGTCGAGTGCCGGGCGCCGATCGTCCCAATTCGCATCGTCAGCGAGAGAGGCCCGTCCGCTAGATTCAAGCCCCTGCTCGGAAACAGAGAGGTCGTCTCCGTTTACATAGGCAAGCCCCTGGAATTATCGCCCGATACCTCGTATGCCGATGGCGCGGATCGGATCGAACAGGCCGTGCGCTCCCTAGCCTAGCCTGTGTGGTCCGCTTCTCCGAAGAATCGGTCCGTGGGGACGGACTCCGATCTGGTTCAAACGAAGGAATCGGAGAGTCCGGCGATATTCAGATTAAGGAGTCGGACAGGCGGAAAGGCCCATGATGGACACACGCTCAGCACTCGATGTCGCCTCCGAATACCTGGCCGGTCTATCTGAGCGAGACGCCGACCGCATGGACGCCGTACGCTCCGAGGGGTTTTTTCTCGATTTCATTCACGGCGACGCCTTCGAGAATCATCCCCTTTCCCAGGAAGACACCCGGATGTTCTGGCCCAACTGGTTCGTCGCATTTCCCGAGCTGGACATCGAGGTCACGCGGACCATCGCGGCGGAGGAAGTCGTCGTCGTGCAGTGGAGTTTCACCGGCACCAACTCGGGCCCGCTGCAAAGGATCCTCGGCAAAGAGCGAATCGAGCCCACCGGCAATACCGTGCGTCTTCGGGGCGTGACCTTTCTCGACATCATGGATGGCCTGATTCGACGGGAGACTACCTACATCGACATCGCTACACTCATGGTCGAGCTGGGGGTACAGCCTTGACAGGGGACCGAGGCCCCGCCAATCTCGGGGAGATCGTCACGGCCAATCACGTATCCACGTCTGCAATTGAGCCGCGCCGGGCCCGGATAATCGTCTACCTGCTGGCGGCCAGCGTGGCCATCGTCATGACGGGATTCGGCATCATAATGCCGGTCTTCGCGAGAAGGCTGGACGAGTTCGGCTCCGGCGTGTCGGCGTTGGGACTCATGACGACGGCATTCGCCCTGTCGGCGTTCGTGGCCGCACCCTTCATGGGTACGCTTGCCGACCGCATCGGACGGAAGCCGCTCGTGCTTCTCTCGCTGGGCTCCTTTGTGGCGGTGAACATCGCGTTTCTGTTCGCCAGGTCCACCGAGGCATTTATCGCCGTACGTGTGGTGGAAGGGGCGCTGTCAGCAGGTCTCATGCCCGCGGCTATGGGGATAGTCGCGGACATCGTGCCGGAGGAAGAGCGCGCTCAGCGCGTCGGAGTGGTCATGGGCGCCATGGGCAGCGGCATCATTCTCGGCCCTGTGATCGGCGGCATCCTCTACGATCTCCAGGGCTTCGAGGCCGTGTTCATGGCATCGGCGGCGATGGCCTTCGGAGCGTTCGTCTTCGCCTTAATCCTGGTGCCGGAGACGCGAACGAGGGAGATCAGGCGGCGCGAGAAACTGCGCATGCGAAGAGAATCGGTCGACACTCAGGCCCAAAGGCAGTCGATCTGGGCCTCGATGCCAAGGCCGCTCCACCTGTTCGGCACCCTGCTGTTTATCGATTTTGTCATCATCTTCGAATACACCTTCATCGAGCCGCAGATGATCTTTTACTTCTACAACACCCTGGACTGGTCGACGATACAGTTCGGCGTCATCGTTGCGGTTACCGGAATCTTCATCGTCGTTGGCCAGGCGCTGCTCGGCAAGTACAGCGACAGGATAGGACGCAAGCCGGTCATAGTCGTGGGGGCGCTGCTGTTCACGGCCCTGCCGGGCGCGCTGGCCTTCGTGACGTCGTTCCCGCTGATGATGGTCTTCGCCGCGGTGGCGGGCCTGGGCCTGGCTCTGATCATGCCCGCGCTCAACGCCTTTTACATCGACATGACCGCCGAGCGGCACAGGTCCAGGGTGCAGGGACTGAAGGCGTCGTCAGGCTCGTTGGGCGGCGTGTTCGGTCCGCTGGTGCTGGCCGGTGTCACGACCTTCATGACGCCCAAGAGCATCTTTCTCGTCGCGGCGGGCCTGATGCTGCTCATGACGCTGGTGGCGCTGGTAGCGCTCAGGGAGCCGCCTCGCGCTACCGAAAAGACCCCCGGCTACGATTGGCAGTGGACGGGCGGCCGAGCCGTCGTGGCGCAGGCCACGCTTCGCGGCCTCGTCGCCAGGGCGCGGGGGACGGGAGCGGCTGGGGACTAGGGGTCGGGATGCGCTCGCAATCGCTTTGCGTGCAAGGCATCGGTTCGTTTAGTAGAATAGCTGTGGTTGTCAAAGGGTGAGCATTTCCGCATTGCCCGCCTCCCTCACATCGATTTCGTCGCAGTATTGGCGCAGGCCCCTGTAGCTCAGGCGGATAGAGCACCGGTTTCCTAAACCGGGTGCCCGGGTTCGAGTCCCGGCGGGGGCATTTTCTCAAACTTTCGCGTTCGCGAATTGCTCGGGAGCGGTGCTCTATACCTCGACCCGTCGCCCGCCTTATTCTTCGTCCGGATGACCTCACCTTCTCGTCTGGATTCCGCCCTTTTTTAAGGCCCTTTTGGGGTCAGCTAAAAGCACCTTACCGAAACCCAAAAAATATCAGCGCATTTCCC
>JADFQF010000139.1 GCA_022561955.1 Chloroflexota bacterium
CTCGACTCGAACTTGTCGCGGGGTATCGCCTCCTGCAAGACCTCGACCAGCCTGTCGTAGCTCTCCGATGCTGCTTCCAGCGCGCCCTTTATGACCAGCCCGGCCTCCTCGGCGTCGCCGTCCATCATGGCCAGCGCGGGGGGGAGCACGAACGGCGCGTTGCTCTCGTCGACGTAGCGCTGGGACCGCTGGCTGTACGCGAAGCCCGCTCTATGCCGGACGAGCTCGTGGGTGAGGCTGCGGGACACGCCGGTGAAGACGAAGCCGTAGTTTACGTGCTCGAACACGCTGCCGTCCTTGGAGGAGAGTAAGTTCGTGACGAACTCTTCGATGTCTCGACGGCCTCGACCGTAGCTCATGTAGCAGAGCCGAGCGGAGATCTCGATCACCGCCGCCGAATCGTCGTCGCCCGCTCGTATGCTGTCGGGTATGCCTGGGACGCCCTCGTCGGCGAGAAACGCCGCTACCTGCTCCCAGTCCACGGAGGGTCTGCTCACAAGGTATACCTTGGGCTCTGAGATGAATTTGGCCATCTTACTTCCTTACTGGCCTTAGCGTTCGGCCTAAAGACGAAGATAAGATTTCGATGTCTCAACGCGCTACATTCCGGAAGCAAATTATAGCAGGAACGGAATCGGAGCTGGGGAAATTCACCTCTGGCAGTCGCCTTGGAATACCGGCGTATGTCAGCGAAAATCCGAGGGAATTAGGGGGTCAACCTGGCGGCCACGTTCTGGAGTTGGACCTTGGGGGGGCAGTGATTAGATTCTCCCCCTTACGAAGGGGGAGCTAGAGGGGGTTACGAAAGACTTCACTTCTAAGATTACAGCTTTCAAGAGCGCTATCCAATCGTCGTTGAGCGCCTGACCCCCTGTAGTCCCCCTTGGCAAGGGGGACAGAGAAGATTTTCTCCCCGTTGCCGAGGGGGACGGAGATGACTCCCTCCCTCATATGAAGGGGGAGCTAGAGGGGGTAATTCCGCGTCGCCGAAAGCTCGACGCCGGTCAATCATGCGGATAGATTCGTGTAATGATGCTATAGCAGCAGGTTCATGGGGGTCTCAAGAAGCCGTTTGACCTCTACCAGGAACTGAGCGCCCTGCGCGCCGTCGACGATGCGGTGGTCCGCGGACAGCGTCGCGTTCATGACCTCGCGAACGACGACCTCGTCGTCCCGAACGACCGGCCTCTTGGACACGGTGCCCACGGCCAGCACGGCCGTCTGCGGCGGCTGGATGATGGCGATGAAGCTGGTGACGTCGAACATGCCCAGGTTGCTGATGGCGAAGGTGCCTCCGGTGTATTCGTCTGGGTGCAGCGTGCCTCGTTGGGCCCGCTCGGCGAGGTCCTTGCTGGCGATAGCTATCTGTTTTAGAGACTTGCCTCCGCAATCGAGGATAGCCGGCATGATCAGCCCATCTTCGACGGCTATCGCCACGCCGACGTTGATGCCGTCGTTCATCTTCACGCCGTCGTCGACGTAGTAGGCGTTAAAGGTCGGGTATTTGATCAGGGTCTGGACACAGGCGGCAATGATCAGGTCGTTTACCGTCGTGTGTACGCCCTCCGCCTCCATCGCGGCGTTTATCTGCCGCCTCAGCGCCATGGCCTCGGTCATGTCGATCTCCGAGGAGACGTAGAAGTGGGGCTTCTCCTGCTTGCTTCTGATCGTGACCCTTGCGACCTGCTGCCGCATCCGCGACAAGGGTATCTTTTCCCCCTGCGTCGCCGGCATTGCCTCGGCAGCACTTGGCGTCGGCGACGTCGCAGCGACCTCCGGCTCGGGCGCCGGCACGGCCTCTACGGTCGGCGGTGTAGGTGGCGGCGCGGCAGCCTGCGACGGCATTGGCGCAGCCTGGGCCGCGGGCAATTCGATGGCCTGAGCGGCCGGCTGTACCTCGTCTGACATCGTCCCGAGGGCCTCTGACACGGCTTCTGCGACGGGCGATGATGTCGAGGGTGGAGCCTCCGCCGTCTCGGCAGGACCGGCCTCAGCCGCTTCAGCGTCCTGCTTTGCGGACTCGATGTAAGACAGCACGTTGTCTTTGGTTATTCTTCCGCCGGGTCCGGTGCCCGTGATCACGGCAAGGTCGACGCCGTTCTCATCTGCAAGTCTTCGGGCTACCGGCGACGCCCTTACGGTGACTACGGGGGCAGGTATGGACTCTTTGACCGGCGCCGCTGCTTGAGTATCCGGTTCTGCCATTGGAGGTATGGCCTCCTCTGATATTTTGGTTTCGGGCTGTTTAGCTGTCGCGGTTTCAACGTCTGGCACCTGCTCGCCGGGTTCGCCGACGATGGCTATGGGCTGCCCGACCGGGACCGTGGTCCCCTCCGAGACGAGTATCTTGTGGACTATCCCTGAGGCGTAGGACTCGAACTCCACCACCGCCTTGTCCGTCTCGATTTCGGCGATGGCCTCGCCCATCTCGATCTGGGAGCCCTCGGCCTTCAGCCACCTTACGACGGTGCCTTCCTGCATGTCATACCCCATCTGGGGCATTGTCAATTCGATAGCCAGAACGCACCCCCTTAACCGTCGATGGAAGTCTTCTTAGCTTTAGTAATGATGCCGGAGCTCCCCGTTCGAAACAGCAATCGGACTTTCAATGCGCGCTCAGATTCCAAACGCGACTTCGATCGCGCGCAGCACCTTGTCTGCGGTGGGTATGGTCGCGTCTTCCAGGTTCTTGGCGTAAGGGGCGGGCACCTCCACACCCCCGACGCGTATGACGGGGCCATCGAGGTCGTCGAACGCTTCCTCCTGGACAGCGCTGGCGATTTCGGCTGCAAACCCGCCCGTCCTCCAGGTCTCTTCGACGACGATCACACGATTCGTCTTTCGCACCGACCTCAAAATCGTCTCCATGTCCAGTGGCCGAAGCGTACGCAAGTCTATGACTTCGGCCTGCTTTCCGCTCTTGGCCTCCAGCTTCTCTGCCGCCTCCAGTGCGATGTGGGTCATTCTGGAGTACGCCACGATGGTAACATCGTCGCCCATCCTCTTGAGGGAGGCCCTTCCGAAGGGGATGTCGTAAAGCTCGTCGGGCACCTCTCCCTTCACGCCGTAAAGAAGGGAGTGCTCGGCGAATATGATCGGGTTGTCGTCCTTCGTCGCCGTGCGGAATAGCCCAAGGGCATCGTATGGCGTCGCGGGCACGACGACCTTCAGGCCCGGCACGGAGGCGTACCAGTTTTCGAAGCTCTGTGAATGGGTAGCGGCGAGCTGACCGCCGCCTCCGGTGACGGTCCTGATGATCAACGGCACCTTGATCTGGCCGTTGGACATGTACCTGAGCTTCGCGGCGTGGTTCACTATCTGGTCCATGGCCATGAGGCTGAAGTTGATGGTCATCAGCTCGACGACGGGCCTCAGCCCTGCCATCGCCGCCCCAATACCCGATCCCACAATGACGGACTCGGAGATTGGCGTATCCTTGATTCTTTCGGGGCCGTAGTCCTCTAGTAGGCCTCGGGTGACGGCGTAGGCACCGCCATAGGCGCCGACGTCTTCGCCCATTATGAAGGCCTTCTCCTCGCTGTCCAGATACTCGCGCAGCCCGCGAGCAACGGCCTCTCTCAGCGTCATCTCCGGCATATAGGTCTCCGGTCCTCAGGCGTAGACATCGTCGTGCAGCGAGCTCGGCGCGGGCTCCGGGCTGTCTTCGGCAAACTGGACCGCCTCGGCGATTTCAGCTTCGACTTCCCTCTCAATATCTTGCATTTCCTCATCGGTCAATAGACCGGCCTGACTCGAAAGGCTCTTTAGCTGCTCGATAGGGTCCTTCGACCGCCACTCTTCGACCTCTGAAGACTCCCGGTACTGCGAAGGGTCGGATGCGGAGTGTCCTCTGTAACGGTACGTGATCGCCTCTAAAAAGACCGGTCCGCTGCCTGAGCGCACGCGTCGCAGCGCCTCGGTCGTGGCCTCGTGGACCGCCAGGATGTCCATGCCGTCTATCTGCGCGGCGGGAATCTTATATGCCTCGGCAGCCATATAGATGTCCTTGCCGCCGGCGTGGGTCTGTTCCACGTGGGTGCCCATGCCGTACATGTTGTTTTCCAGGAAGAACAGTACAGGCAGTTTCCACAGGGACGCGAGATTCAACGACTCGTGGAACTCGCCCTGGTTGACTGCGCCGTCACCGAAGAAACACATGACCACACGGTCGTCGCGCAGCATCTGACACGCGAGGGCGAGACCGGCTGCTATGGGCATCTGGCCGCCGACTATGGCGTAGCCGCCCATGAAGTTATGCTCCAGGTCGAAGAGGTGCATCGACCCGCCTCTTCCGCCGCTGGTACCCGTGGCCTTTCCGAAGAGTTCCGCCATCGCCTTTTTCGGATCGAGTCCCTTCGCCAGGGCGTGTCCGTGGTCTCGGTGGTGGCTTATGACGTAGTCTTCGGGACCCAACGCCGAGATTGCGCCGACGGCAACGGCTTCCTGGCCGATGTACAGGTGGATGAAGCCTTTGATCTTTCCCTGCATGTAATACCGGCCGCTTGCTTCCTCGAAGCGACGGATGAGCAGCATCTGCCTGTAGAAGTCGGCGATCTGCTTTTTGTCGAGTTTGGGAGGGGCGCTCATCAGGTTCCTCGTGACCGCAGCCTGATGCCTATTTAACGTGGTGTCGCCGGGTTTATGGGCCGATCTCGACACCCGTCGAGCATACCGACATCAGGATAATTCAAACAGGATGGATCAAGCGTAAATGGTCGGATTCATAAATACAATTGGAAGTAGGGTTGCTGTCGGGCGGGATTGAAACCTACTGCACCAGCGTAATCCAGTCGACTCACACGTGTTTGCCGTCGGCCGCTTCGACGCGGCATACGATTCATGGCAATCCAGGGAAGCCGAGGCAAACAACAGTCGAAGCTATCGCGACTTCGTCGACCGTGCGTCCGTCGGGGCGCGCCAAGCGACGCCTGCCAACGCGGGACCAGCTGCAATCACTGCATCCTGCTGAGTATCTTGTCGGACTGCTCTTTGCTGAGACCCAGCTCGCGGAACGCCAGGGGACCGCCCTCTTGGAGGACAGGCTCCAGGTCTCCCAACGTGGGTGTATCCTCGGACTCGAAGAAAAGGCCGGTGTAGATGGTCTCATCGTCCCATACCATCGCCTTTTCGCACGCGCTCTTCCAGTCGGATGGGTCATGTCCCTCGTCCGCGAGCCTCTTTATGCGGCTCCTGTAGAAGGGCGTATCGTTATCGTGATTGAACGTCACGCATGGGCTGAAGATGTCGATTAACGAAAAACCCCGGTGCTGGACGGCCTTTTTCATGAGCTCCGCCAGCCCTTTGGGGTCCCCGCTGAAGCCACGCGCAACGAAGGTGGCGCCCGCCATGATCGCCAT
>JADFQF010000140.1 GCA_022561955.1 Chloroflexota bacterium
GCCTTTCGAGTGGAGATGCATCAGCTCCTCAGCATCGATTAAAGCAGAACCGTCGTGCTTACCGTGGACATGCAGCGCGAGTACCTGGATATGGAGGTAGCCTCTTCTCCTGTTCTTGAGGACGAGGCGGAGAGGGTGCTGACGCATGCAAAGGAGCTGCTGGATTTCGCGCGGTCCAGGGGCATACCGGTAATCCACGTCTACTCCACGAGGCGGAGCGAGGAGATCGAGCGCGGCTTCAACAACGCCGGGCTGGCCTACTCCAAGGCCGGCCGAGCCAGGAAGCTGTCTCAGCTGCCGCACGTCGCGGTGTCGGATGTCCCCGACCGGCTCATCGGCTCACCTCATGCCCAGGTCCCGGCATCGCTGGTACATCCCGACGACATACACGTCACGACTAAGAAGACCCTGGACGGCTACCAGTATTCCGACCTCGACATGCTGCTGGGACGCGTCTACAAGCCTGAGACCGTCGTGCTTACAGGAATCAACACGGACACATGCGTCTACTCGACGGCCTTCTCGACGGCCAACCGAGGCTACACGCCCGTCGTCATTTCGGACTGCGTCGCCAGCATGCGCGGGAAGGACAGCCACTGGATGGCTCTGGAGCTCATGTCCCGCAGCATCGCGTGGGTCTTGACCGTGGAGGAGTTCAAGGACAAGATTCTGGCCGGGCGAGCGGCGATCAAGGCCTGACCGGCGGGTTAGCTGCGAAGGCCTCGGAAAAACTGAACCACAGCGAGTCTTAAGGAGGACACGGCGATATGGCGACCATCGAAGAGCGTTACGAGCAGAAATTCGCAAAGTCGGTCGAGTGGTACGAGCGAGGTAAGTCGCTCTTCGCCGGAGGCGTGACCCACCAGACGCGGTTCAGCTCGCCCTTTCCCACGTACTTCGAGCACGCGGAGGGACCTTACAAGTACGACGTGGACGGCAACCAGATAATAGATTACGTCATGGGCAACGGCAGCCTGCTGATGGGCCACAGCCCGGAAAAGGTCGTCGAGGCCGTGAAGGCGCAGACATCTCGCGGGACCCACCTCGGCGGCGCATCCACTCACGAGGTCCTCTACGCCGAGGCCGTCAAGAGCCTCATGCCGTCGTTGGAACGCATCCGGTTCACCAGCTCGGGCACCGAGTCCACTTACCTGGCGCTAAGGCTCGCACGCGCTTACACCGGCAAGACGAAGATAGTGAAGTTCCACGAGCACTTTCACGGATGGCACGACTACGTGACGCCGGAGTCGGGGCAGTCGCTGGGCGGCGTGCCCAAGGCCGTCCTCGATTCAGTCATAGTATCGCCGGTGGACATCGCCGCGCTGGACCGAATTCTAACGGAGGACAACGACGTCGCCGCCGTGATAGTGGAGTGCAACGGCGCTCACTACGGCACGTTTCCGCTGCAGAACCCCCAGTTCCTGCACGACCTCCGAGAGCTGACGACCCGGCACGGCGTCGTCTTCATCATGGACGAGGTCATCACCGGCTTCCGTCTCTCGCCCGGCGGCGCCCAGGTCCGATGGGACCTCCAACCGGACCTGACGACGATGGCGAAGATTATCGCGGGCGGGCAGCCGGGCTCGGCCGTTGGCGGCAAGGCCGAGATCATGGAGCTCATGGCCTTCAGCGACGACCCGGAGTGGAACAACGTGCTTCGCGTGCCGCAGGGCGGTACGTACAACGCGCAGCCTACGACGGTCGCCGCGGGACTCGCCACGCTGGATGCCATCGCCAACGAGGGAGTCAACGCCAGGGCCGACGCCATGGCAAAGCGCCTGAAGGACGGGCTGAACGAGTCCTTTATTAAGAACGAGGTCACGGGTCACGCGCACGGAATCGCGTCCATCGTCCACGTGAACATGGGCGCCGACTGCAACTGCGACCGCGACCTCTGCACCATGCCGTTCGCCGACGTCTACAGCACCATGCCCGTCGAGAAGACTCGCGCGCTGAGACGGGCCATGCTGGTAAACGAGGTCGACATGATGGGTGGACGAGCGTTCCTGGTGTCCTCGGCCCACGACGAGCAGGTCATCGACCGCACCATCGACGCGTTCTCCCAGTCCCTGAAAGACCTTCGGGAGGAGAGTGGAGTGGTCTAGCGCCTGGACGTGGTGAAATCGACGAATATGGATTATTCTACACGGACGATTTCGAGGGTCTAGGCAGGCCCATTGTGCCGGCCACGCTCGGACATCGACGTTGAAAGCGGAGAGTTAGAAATTGCCTAAGTACCACGCACGCGGAAAAGAAGCAGGCCACGACCGGAGACAGCACGGCAGCAGGGCGGTCCATCGTGACGAGCCGGACAAGGAAGCCGCGTCCTCATCCGCCCGAGACCGTATCGGAGGAGACTTCAGCGAGGCGTCTCTGAGGCAAAACGCATCTCTCCTTACGGATAAGGGTCTGATGCACCCCATGTACTCGACTACCAGGGCCGAGATATCTCGCCGGATACAGCAGGGCTACGGCAACCGGTACGTTCAAAGGCTGTTCAGTCGTCTAGACCTAAACCAGGGAGCTGCGGCTTCTCTGGCCATCGTGCAGCGCGACTGGGTTGGCACCGACAACTCCAGTCTGTCGGACACGAGCGCAAGAAATATTCGCGTCCTGAAAGACCTGGTTGCCGAGATCACCCGTATTCCCGGCGGCGCGGGCACCATCGTCCCGAGGGAGGGCAGCACCGACCGACGGATAGACATGCAGGGTGAGGTCCCGAGGGGAGACGACACCTGGGCAAACATACAGTGTCAGGTCGTCGGAGACTCGATCGCCGGGGTAATTTGCCCATTCGACCTCGACCTGGAAGAGGTAAAACGGGGCCTCGTTCAGGCGCTGGAGGCTGGCGATATCCTGGAATGGGAGGCGGTGGAGGCCGAAGAGGTGGACGATAAGATGGCACAGTGGGTGGAGTCGGAGACAGCGGATACCCCTCCGATAGAATTGCCTCGCGGCATGAAGTCACCCCCATACCACTGATGGCCTAAAGTGACCTCTGCCACATGACAAGCTAGCAAATCTTGAATAGGAGCAAAGAAATGGCCGCTGCGGAATTCGAGCCCAATGTAGTCCTGTCCAACATCACCTACGACGTCATCGGCACGCGGCCCATCCGTCACGACGGCGCGGACAAGGTGACGGGAAGGGCGCTGTACGGAGCGGACTACCAGACCGCCGGCCTACTGCATGGCAAGATACTTCGAAGCCCCCATGCGCACGCCAGAATCAACTCCATCGACACGGGCAAGGCGGAGGCCCTACAAGGCGTCTACGCCGTCGTCACCTATCAGGACCTGCCGGACACGCCCTCCGGCGCGGCCGTCGATTACGGCGAGGGCGCCATGGACCTCGGCTATATGCGGACCAATGTGATGGCGAAGGACAAAGTGCTCTACGTGGGCCATGCCATAGCGGGCGTGGCTGCGGTCAGCGACCATGTGGCTGAAGAAGCGCTCGACCTGATCGAGGTCGAATACGAGGTCCTGCCGGCGATCGTTACGGCGCCCGACGGTATGAGCGAGGACGCACCCATTCTGATAGAAGCGCTCAGGACGAATGAGCTCGGTCAGGAGGGCAGCGGACCCAGCAACGTCGCCGAGCATTTCCGGCACGAGCTCGGAGACGTCGGTCAGGGCTTCCAAGAGGCCGACGTTATCGTCGAGAGAGAGTTTAATACGGCGATGGTCCACCAGGGCTACATCGAGCCCCAGAACGTGACCGCTCTCTGGAACAACGACGGCAGAGTCCACATCTGGACCAGTACCCAGGGGCCCTTCGAGGTCCGAGGCGCGGTGGCGGCATGTCTGGACCTGCCCGTCTCCCAGGTGAAGGTGACCCCGATGGAGATCGGCGGCGGCTTCGGCGGCAAGTTTCCGCTCTACCACGACCCCGTGGCGGCGCTGCTATCGAAGAAGACCGGACGGGCCGTCAAGATCGTAATGACCCGCAAAGAGGTCTTCGAGGGGACCGGCCCGACATCCGGCTCCTACATTCGAGTGAAGATCGGCGCGACGAACGACGGCAAGATAACGGCGGCCGAGGCTTATTTGGCCTACGAGGCCGGAGGGTATCCGGGCTCCCCCGTCGGCGCGGCGGCCCAGACCGTGTTTGGGCCTTATAACCTGGCCAACGTAGTAATCGACGGCTACGATGTCCTCGTAAACAAGCCGAAGGCGGGGGCGTACCGGGCCCCCGGCGCGACGAATGCCGCCTTCGCGGCCGAGACTGTCATCGACGAGCTGGCCGAGAAGCTGGGGCTGGACCCCGTCGAGTTTCGCCTAATTAACGCCGCCAAGGAAGGGACGAGACGGGCCAGCGGCCTGGTGTTCCCTCGAATCGGAATGATCGAGATGCTCGAGGCCCTGAAGAGCCATCCGCACTGGAACGCACCGCTGGACGGCCCCAACAAGGGACGGGGGGTGGCGGTGGGCTACTGGATGAACGGCGGGGCCGAATCAAGCTGCACGATCAGCATTAACGCCGACGGCACGCTCAACCTCGTCGAGGGCTCCGCCGACATCGGCGGCACGCGCACCTCGGTCGCGATGATGGCCGCCGAGGTCCTGGGCATAAAGGCCGAGCAGGTGCATCCCACCGTCGCGGACACCGACTCGATAGGGTACACGAGTGGGACGGGAGGAAGCAGCGTCACCTTCAAGACGGGCTGGGCCGCGCATGAGGCGGCGCAGCATCTGAAGGAGCAGCTCGTGCGGCGCGCGGCGAGCATCTGGGATATCGACGCCGAGTCCGTGGCCCTGGAAGGCGGCGTGTTTCACTCTAAGTCAGACCCGGAGTTGAGGATGTCCTTCAAAGAGCTGGCGGCGCAGCTAAACGGCACGGGAGGGCCCATAGCGGGCCGGGGCTCGGTTAACGCCTCGGGGCCCGGCGGCGCCTTCGCGGGCTGCATCGCAGACGTAGAGGTGGACCCTGAGACCGGCAAGGTAGACATTTTGAGGTTCACCGTCGTTCAGGACACGGGCAAGGCGATTCATCCAAGCTATGTCGAGGGCCAGATGCAGGGCGGCGCCGCCCAGGGGATCGGCTGGGCCTTGAACGAGGAGTATTACATGAGCGAGAGCGGCCAGATGCTGAATTCCAGCCTTCTGGACTATCGCATGCCCACCAGCCTGGACTTGCCGATGATAGACACGGTCATCGTAGAGGTGCACAATCCGACCCATCCATTCGGCGTCAGGGGGGTAGGAGAGGTCCCAATCATTCCGCCCCCGGCCGCCGTGGCCAATGCCGTCTACAGGGCCGTTGGGGTCCGAATGGACAGGTTGCCCATGAATCCCGGCGCGATCATGGAGGCCATATGGAAGCTGAACGGGTAGCGGCGTG
>JADFQF010000141.1 GCA_022561955.1 Chloroflexota bacterium
ATTCACAGAGACGCGGAGGTAGGCGAGCCCATCCTCTTGGACGACGGCCTTCTGGAGCTTCTGGTAACCGCGATCGAAGGCGAAGACGTGCGCTGCGAAGTCGTTATTGGCGGAAGGGTCACGGAACGCAGGGGCGTAACGACGCCGGGCAAAGCACCGACACAGCCGTTCCTTGACGACAAGGCCAAGGAGACGCTGGCATTCGCCGCGGACCAGAAGGCGGACTTCGTCGCGCTGTCGACGGTGACGGGCGCCGAGGACCTGAGGCAGGGTCGAGCGTATCTAAAGGACCACGGATTGGACGCATACCTTATCTCCAAGATCGAGATGGCCGAAGCGCTGGAGCGGTTCGACGAGATCCTGGAAGAGAGCGACGCCATAATGGTGGCCAGGGGCGACATGGGCGTGGAAGTGCCGCTGTCCAGGGTCCCCGTAATTCAGAAGAACCTGATTTTGAGAAGCAATATATCCGGCAAGCCCGTCATTACGGCAACGCAGATGCTCGAGTCCATGGTGCGGTCGCCGGTGCCGACGAGGGCCGAGGTAACCGATGTGGCCAATGCGATTTACGACGGCACGGACGCGATCATGCTCTCGGGCGAGACATCGGTGGGGCAATATCCCGTCGAGACCGTAAAGGTCATGGCCCAGGTGGCCCTCGAGGCCGAGGGAGCGCTCCCCTACGAGTCGATGATCAGAGAGAAGTGGAGCCTCACCGAGAGCAAGACCGACGACTCCATAAGCTACGATGCGGTAAGGTCCGGGAATCAGCTTGACGCCAGCGTCATCGTGGCCTTCACCGAGACCGGCGCAACGGCCGGAAGGGTTTCGAAATACAGGCCCAAGGCCCCCATACTGGCGCTCACCCCGCACGAAAGCGTGCAGCGGCTCATGACAATCAGGTGGGGCGTAACTCCGATAATCGTTGCGGAGGTCCAGACCGTGGACGAATTCTTCGCCAGGGGCAGGGAGGCGGCATGCAAGTTCGCGAACCTGGAGCCTGGGGCAATAGTCGTTCTCGTGGCGGGCGTTTCCATAGGGGTTTCGGGAGGTACGGACCTTCTCCACGTAATGGAGATCTCCTGAACCCAGCGCATTGACAGCCGCCTGCCAGACACGAGCACGGTCGTTAGACAAGTATTCCCTTCCGGTGTAAAATGTGTTGCTGTGGAAGGATGAGGGCACGGAGGACCAGTGGTGCTTAGCCTCTTTAACACCCTGACAAAAAGCCAAGATGAAGTCACACCTATCGAGCCGGGGCTCGTCAAGATGTACACGTGCGGCCCCACCGTCTATCGGGACGCGCACATCGGCAACTTGAGGTCCTACTTGTTGGCGGACTGGATTCGCAGAATCCTCGAAGTCCAGGGCCTCAAGATCAACCACATCAAGAACATTACAGATGTCGGTCACATGCGGCAGGAGGTCCTGGAAAGGGGCGAGGACAAGGTCATCGCCGCCGCCCTCGCCGAGGGCAAGACCCCCGCCGAGATCGCCGATTTCTACACCAAACGTTTCCTGAGAGACGAGGGCGAGCTCAATATTATCCAGGCCATGGAGTTCCCCAAGGCGACCGACCACATAGTGGAGATGGTCGAGATCGTCGAGCGGCTCGTTGAAAACGGCTATGCCTATGAAGTGGAAGGCAACGTCTATTTCGAGATCTCAAAGTTCTCGGACTACGGGAAGCTTTCCGGCAACCTCGCCGACGCCGACCTACTGGAAGCCGTACGCGTCGAAGCCGACCCCCTCAAGCGAGACCCGAGAGACTTTACACTCTGGAAGAAGGCCGAGCCCGGCAGGGATCTGAAATGGCCGAGCCCCTGGGGAGAGGGCTTTCCGGGCTGGCACATCGAATGCTCGGCCATGTCCATCAAGTATCTGGGCAAAACATTCGACATCCACACGGGGGGCGTCGACAACATCTTCCCACACCACGAGGGTGAGATAGCCCAAAGCGAAGGCTACACGCAGAAGCCGGTCGTCAGCCTGTGGACGCACGGCCAGCATCTGCTCGCCGACGGCGTCAAGATGTCCAAGTCCATGGGCAACTCATTCATCCTGCCCGATATAGAGGCGCAGAGCATAGACCCGCTGGCCTTCAGATATCTCTGCCTCACGGCGAGGTACAGTACGCGCTTGAACTTCACGTTCAGCTCCCTCAAGGCGGCGCAGCGCGGCCTGCTTCGCCTCCAAAACCGCGCGTGGGAGTGGAGCAATCTCCCGGACGCGGCCGACGGCGACGGAGAGCACCTAGAGGACTGGAAGACGAGGTTCCTCGAGCTGGCCAACGACAATCTGAACCTACCCTCAGCCTTGGCACTGACGTGGGAGATGGTGCGCTCGGACATGCCGGGTCGGACCAAGCTGAAGATACTCGGCGAGTTCGACAAGGTGTTGGGCCTGAGCTTTGACGACGTGCCCGAACGCTTCCGCGTCCCGGACGATATCGCCGCAAAGGCCGAAAGCAGGCTCCAACTGAGGAAGCAGGGAAGATATGCCGAGGCCGATGCCGTAAGGAACGACCTGGACGGTGCGGGTTTCGTGGTCTACGACACCGAGAGCGGAATACGGCTGCGGCCAAAGACCGCCTGGGAAAAACAGCAGGAGGAGTGGATATCCTACTCCTCTTCGGCCGAGGTAACCTCCCTGGTTAATGAGCCCGACGAGAAAGAGCTGACCATCGGGATCGTAGCCTGCAACTACGAAGACGACGTGAGACGCATCGTCAAGAGCTCCCTGGAGTGGGTCGGCGACCGCTCGGCCGAGCTCGTCGTCGTCGACAACGGCTCCTCGGACGGCACGGCGCGCTGGCTGGAGGAGGCGGCAAGAGAAGACCCTCGCATTCGCGTATATCACACCGACCACGTGCTGGGCGAGGGCGCCGCCAAGAACATCGTGCTCAAGCAGAGCAGAGGAAAGACGGTCGTGATGCTGGACACCAGCGTCGAGGTAACGGGCGACATTTACGGCCCAATCATAGACATACTCGATGACGAGTCCGCGGGAGTTACCGGCCCCTTCGGACTTCGCACCGACGACCTTCATCACTTCCACGAAGGCGAGGGTGAGTCCGGAGACATGGATGCGATGCAGGCGTACTGCTTTGCCTTTAAGAGAAAGCGGCTCGCCGACATCGGCCTAACGCGTGAGGTATTCAGGTTCTACCGAAATCTCGACCTGGACTTCAGCTTCCATTTCAAGGACAAGGGGCTACGGATAATAGCCGATACATCCTTGCCGGTGACCCTTCACGAGCATCGGGTCTGGAGCGGTCTGGCGGAGGGCGAGCGCGACGAGCTCAGCCGCAAGAACTACCGCCGCTTTCTCGATAAGTGGGGCGACAGGACGGACCTGCTCGTGAGCAATCAGTCGGGAGCCCGAGCATGAGGCACCCCGAGATCTCGTTTCGAAGCGACCCCGGTTTCGCCGGGGTCATTTTTTGCAAAAGGGACTAGGAGCGGACTATGGCGGTAGCCTCACTGTGGCTACAACTGCTGGGAGCGGCGGGGATCATCCTCGTTGCTTCGACCTTTCTGGCAAAATCCGCGGACGTCATCGCGATAAAGACCGGGCTCGGGAGGTCGTTCATCGGCGTCGTGCTGCTGGCGACGGCTACCTCGTTGCCGGAGCTTGGGCTCGGCGTCAGCTCCATCACGCTGTACGACGAACCGGACCTCGCGGCGGGAGACGCCTTCGGCAGCAACATCTTCAACCTCCTCATCATAGGTCTGCTTGACCTCTACTGGAGGAACGGTCCGATCCTAACCAGGGTAAGCGCGACGTCGACGATGGTCGCGGCCCTGGGCATCTTGATAATCTCGCTGACGATCGTCGCGATGATCTTCCACGATAGTACAACGGCAACGTCGGGCTGGACTATCAGCCCCGTTTCGATCGCCATCATATTCGTATTCCTGGCGGCGATGTACATGATCTACAGATTCGATAAGACCCAGGAAGGGCAGGGAGATGTCGAGCAGGGTGCTCATCTTTCTTCAAGTCTTACCCGGGCGGCGGTGTTCTACTCGCTCTCGGCCCTGGTAATCGTGGCATCGGCCCTCTGGTTGGCAAACATAGGCAATGGGATCAGCCACATCATGGGCTGGGAGGCCAGCTTCGTGGGAACTCAGTTCCTGGCCTTCAGTACGTCGTTGCCCGAGCTCGCCGCGTCCTTCGCAGCCATACGAATCAACGCACCGGAGCTTGCAATTTCCAACGTGCTCGGCAGCAACCTTTTCAACATGGGTTTCATCCTGTTCATGGACGACGTCGCACTGACGGGCGCCCCGCTCTGGACGGCGATATCCGGCATACACATGCTGACCGCCGCCATTGCGATTCTCATGACCTCGGTCATCGTGATAGCGCTGATTAACAGGCCTCGCAACCGGCCGAGCAGGTTCTGGACCGTCGAGGCGGTAATACTGATCGGACTTTACTTGGTGTCCAGCGTGTTGGTATTCAAGCTCGGCTGATGTTTTTTGCCTGCACATATGGGAGCACTGTGTCCGTCACAGCACGTGTCGACATGTCGACCTGGGCTTGACACCCGCCCGCGTGAATAATAGATTAACCGTTAGCGTGAACATGAAATTCGAGGAGAAGACGAATGTTTTTTGAGCTGAGAGAGTACCGAACGATGCCGGGCCAGCGTGAGAACTGGGTCAGGTACATGGAAGAGAAAATCATCCCGTTCCAGTCCTCCAAGGGCATGGTCATAGTCGGAAGCTTTGTCAGTCCGGATGAGGACGACCTCTACGTATGGATACGCCGCTTCGAGGACGAGGCCGACAAGGAGAGGCTATACGAGGCGGTCTACGAGTCGGACACCTGGAAGAACGAGATAGCCCCGAAGATTCCCGACATGATGGACCGGGAGAAGATCGTCGTGAGGCGAATCGAGCCGACTTCGAAGTCCGTATTTCGGTAGGCGTGCCTTATCCAATTCCCTCGCGGCGTTGAAAAGATAACGGCATCGGCTGAGCTCCCCCGGACCTCGTGATGACCGACGCCAGGGCCGTTACGATGGACGACTCCCGTGAGTCCGCCGAGGCCGTCCGCGCCATCCGTTCACAATTATGGGCCGCTTCTTGCCCATTCACCATGGGGTCGAGCCACCCCAAAACCCCGCATGTTTATCCAGACCTACCCCATGAGACCGGCCTGGAGGCGAAACTATCCGCAATAGTGCAAAGGACGCCCATGAGTGGGTATGTGGACTAATCAACTTTATATCCGGTAAATAGGCCTAAGCGAGGTCGTATAATTGCCGCCAATGCCAGTACGATGGTATGGATGAAGAATTTCTCGTCATGGGCGGAGAGAACCTC
>JADFQF010000142.1 GCA_022561955.1 Chloroflexota bacterium
GGGTGTCCGTCTCGATGTTCCCCGAGGTCATCGCCAACATCGCATGGCTGCTGGCAATAGCGGGCGTGGTCAACGTGCTGTACGGCGCCATAGTCACCGTGAGGCAGACTGACTTGAAGCGGCTGATCGCGTTCAGCAGCGTCAGCCATATGGGATTCGTGATACTTGGTATTTCGTCCGTCTACGGCGTGGCGGGGACGGTCTCGCCGCTGGGCCTGAACGGCGCCGCGATGCAGATGTTCACCCACGGCACCATCACGGGACTGATGTTCCTCGTCGTCGGCTTCATCTACGACAGAGTACACACCAGGCACATACCCGACCTGGGCGGACTGGCGCGCCAGATGCCCATATTGGCCACGGCCATGCTGATAGCGGGACTCGCATCCCTGGGTCTTCCGGGGACCAGCGGCTTCGTTTCCGAGATACTCGTCTTCCTGGGCACGTTCCCGGTATGGGCCTGGCCCACGGCCCTCGCCGCGTTCGGCGTCGTATTGACGGCGGGATACATTCTCTGGATGATACAACGCACGCTGTTCGGCCCACCGCAGGAGCGGTTCGACGGCGTGGGCGATGCCAAACGCTGGCAGTACGTGCCGATCGGAGTCCTGGTGGTAGCCATCTTCGTCGTCGGAATTTACCCCGCAATTATTTCAGACGTATTCTCCAGCGCCGTGGGACCTATTGTCGAATCGGTCCAGGAGGTGGGTCTTGCGGCGCTCAGGTAGAACCGTGCCGGCAGTATCGAGATGAAGCTAAACGACTTTTTTCTGCTATCTCCTGAAATAAGCCTGGTCGTACTGGCCGGGTTAATGGTGCTGTTGGACCTGGTCGTCAAGCGCAAGGGCCTTCTACCCGCCTTCTCGCTGATCGCCCTGGCCGTGCCGTTTATCTTTAGCATCGTGCTCTGGGTAGACCTCGACGCCAACAACAACAACGCCTTGACCGGATTCTTCGGCAGCCTGGTCGGAGACAAGTTCAGCCTGTTTTTCAAGTTCCTCATTCTGAGCGCCGCGGCGCTGGTGGTCCTGGCCTCGACCGAATACACGCGCAAGTTCGAGCGGTTTCGCGCCGAATACTACGCCCTCGTGCTCTTCTCCACGGCGGGCATGATGCTCCTGGCGTCCGCGACGGAGCTGATAACGATCTTCGTATCTCTGGAGCTCACTGCGCTGCCCATAGCGGCACTGGCGGCGTTCCTCAGGAGCAGCCGCTCCACGGAATCGGCGATGAAGTTCCTGATACTCAGCGCCATAAGCTCCGCCGTGCTGCTGTACGGCATGGTCATCATCTACGGGTTCACCGGCAGCACCTCGCTCGAGGTCATAGCGGCGCGGCTGGCAGACTTCAACCTGAGCAGCGGCTCGCCCTTCGGGAGCATGGCCCTTCTCTTCGGCATAGTGCTAATGATCGCCGGATTCGGATTCAAGATTGCCAGCGTGCCCTTCCACATGTGGGCGCCCGACGTATATGAGGGCGCTCCCACCCCCATTACGGCGTTCCTGTCGGTGGCCAGCAAGGCGGCCGGGTTTGCCGTAATTCTGAGGATATTCTATATCGCTTTTTCGCGGGACATTCTCAGCATCGAGTGGGGCATCACCTTCGCAGTCCTCAGTGCAATGTCCATGACGCTGGGAAATCTGGTGGCCATTCGGCAGAGCAACATCAAGCGCATGCTTGGATACAGCACCATCGCCCAGGCAGGGTACATATTGGTGGGCCTCGCGGCCGTCGCTGTTCGTGCGCCGGGCTCGGAGGCGATCGGGCCGACGGCGGTGCTCTTTTATCTCGGCGGATACGCGGCCACGAATCTGGCGGCCTTCTGCGTGATTATCGCCATATCGAATCGCGTCGACAGCGACGAGATCGACGACTTCGCCGGCATGGCGCGTCGGGCGCCGGTCCTTGCGGCCGTGTTGGCCCTGGCGATGATTTCGCTCATCGGCGTGCCGCCAACCGTCGGATTCTGGGCGAAGGTGTACCTATTCGGAGCGGCGATAAACTCCGATTTGATATGGCTTGCCGTCATCGGCGTAATCAACAGCGTCGTCTCCGCGTACTACTACCTGCGGGTCGTTAAGGTGATGTACCTGAATCCGCCCAAGACGGACGAGACCGCCCTCACCTCACCCTTGCCCATTCGAGTGGCCATCATGACGACGTTCGCGGCGACGCTCTTTTTCGGCATCTACCCAACGCCTCTCTTGAATCTGGCGAGGTCCGCCGCCGCAGCCCTGCTGTCCTGAGGCAACCGAGAAACCGCTCTTTGACTTGCCGCCGCGTCGCGTTGACACCCTCAAACCCCGATGTTAGACTGGCCTCGCTGCGGTGTTCACGGCCTGGACGCATGTGCCGGCGGTAGCTCCGGAAGTACGCCGGAGGGACTATTAGGGGCCCGTGAAATATAGTTGGCAGCGCTCTTCTCAATAGTCCGTCCAAGGGGTCCCATGGCAGACGTCAAGCCAATAGGCATCGTTTACAACTCTCAGATCGAGGCGGCCGAAGCCATGGCCCACAAGGTCGTTAGCGCGCTTCGCCTGGAGGACAGATGCTGGGTCAGCTCGGCGTCGGAGCTGGACCATCTGCGCAGCAATCTGGAAAACACGTCCCTCATCGTCGTCGCCGGCGGGGACGGCACCATCCTTCGCATAGTGAGAATCACGGCGCCATACGGCGTGCCCCTGGTCGGCATCAACATGGGCCGTGTGGGATTCATGTCCGAGCTGACCGTGGCGGAGGCCATCGAAAAGCTGCCGAAATACCTGGACGGGGACCTTCGAGTCGAAGAGCGAATGATGCTGGAGACAACGGTCACCAGGGGGAGCGATTCCGAACCCGGACTGACGCTTCACGCTCTCAACGACGTCGTGGTGGGAAGGGGCGGCATCACGCGCCTGCTGGACATCAAGACCGTGATCGACGGCGTTACGCTGACGAGCTATCGAGCCGACGCGGTTATCGTGTCCACGGCGACCGGTAGCACCGGCTACGCCCTGTCGGCGGGAGGCCCCATCCTATACCCGGAGACCCGAGCGATGCTCATTCAGCCGGTGGCGGCCCACTCCGGACTCAGCAATGGCCTGATCCTTCCCGAGGACTCCGTTCTTGAGCTGAAGGCCAGCGACGACCACGAGGCCGTATTGAGCGTCGACGGCTTCTCGGACACGCATCTGCACATGAACGATAGGGTCACCGTTCGGAAGAGCCCTTACGTCGCGAGATTCTTGCGGGCTCACGCGCCCAGCACCTTCTACGCGGCGTTGACCAGGCGATTGGGCCTGGAGTCCCTCTAGCTCGGATACGGGAGACATCGATGGAACCGGAAAAGCAGCTCAGCTCCGAACCAAAATTCGACGGCAAGATCGTCCGGCTTCGAGTGGACACCGTGCTGCTGCCGAACGGAGAGCAGTCCACCAGGGAGGTAATCGACCACGCCAACGCCGTCGTAATAGTGCCCGTGGACTCGGAGGACAACGTGCTCCTGGTCCGCCAGTACCGCTACGCCGTGGAGGAGACGTTGCTCGAGGCCCCGGCCGGGCTCATCGACGATTCCGAGGACCCCGACGACGCGGCGCAGAGGGAGCTGCGAGAGGAGACGGGATATGCGTCCAGGAGCCTCAGGCCCCTGGGCGGCTTCTGGTCCAGCCCTGGTTTCTGCACCGAGTACCTGTACGCTTACCTGGCCCGCGACCTGGTGCCCAGCCCACTGTCGCCCGACGACGACGAATTCATCGAGGTCGAGCGGCAGCCCATCTCAAGGATTCCACAGCTTATTCGCCTCGGCGAAATCCAGGACGCAAAGACTATCGCGGCCCTCCTGATGGCGACGTGTCTCTTCGATCGCTAGGTTGGACCGCCGGAGAAGGTGAATCATGATCGACCTCGATGACCTGTTCGCCCAAGTAGACGCCCAGGTGGATGAGATCATAGCCCGCGAGCAGGCGCTGGTGAGAATACCATCCGTCAACACGGGCTTCATGCCGACGGGAGACGAAACCCCCGTCTGCGAGCACATCCGAGATTGGCTTGCCGAAGACGGCATCGAGTCCGAGATACTGGAGTCGGCGCCAAACCGTGGAAATATCATCGCCCACCTGTCCGGGGATTCCGGCGAGAACGGCCTCATGCTCATGTCGCATACCGATGTGGTCCCCGTCGAAGAGGAAGACAAGTGGCGCTTTCCACCCTTCTCGGCGACGGTGGCCGACGGGCGTGTGTACGGCCGCGGCGCGTCCGATTGCAAGGGCCTGCTGACGGCCCAGCTCTACGCCTTTCGCCTGCTGAAACGCAACGGAATCCAATTCGGCGACACGCTGGTGCTGGCGTCGGGCGCGGACGAAGAGCACGGCGGCAGGTACGGCTTTGGCTGGCTGGCCGAAAACCATCCCGAGAAGATCACGGCCCCCTTCGCCGTGAACGAGGGGGGCGGAACGCCCATCGACTCGCCCAGCGGCCTCACGTATCTCCTCGGCGTGGGCGAGAAGGGCAGGCTCCAGGTGGAGATCGAGGTGAAGGGCACCAGCGCCCATGCGTCCGTACCCTGGCAAGGCACAAATGCCATGTACCGCCTGAACCAGGTGCTGCAGCGGATCGAGGCCTACGAGCCGGAATTGGACGCCTCGACGCAGATATTCGACCACCTCTCCACGTTTGCCATCGAGCACAAGCCGTCCGCGGAAAACATCGAGGAGATAATAGCGGAGCTTCAGCCGACGAATCCCAGGCTGGCGTCTATGCTGCGGGCGCTCTCCCGAATGACCATCACGCCGACGATGATCAGCGGCGGCATCAAGTCCAACAGCGTGCCCGAGACGATACGGCTGACGTGCGACGTCAGGACGTTGCCCTTCCAGGACGACGACTATCTGCGGTCGGAGCTGGACAAGACCCTGGAGGGCATCCCCGGTATAAGCTACGAGATCGACTACATGGCGGTCCCCAACTCGTCCGAGTTCGAGTCCCGGCTGGCCGACGGCATCAAGGCCGCGACGGCAAAGGCCCTGAATCACGACGACGTGCAGTGGGTTCCGGCCATCAGCAACGGGTTCACGGATTCCAGGTTCACGAGGCCGCTGGGGGTGACGACCTACGGCTTCAACGGATCACATCCCGACGACGACCCGATGCTCAGCAAGGCCCACGGTACCGACGAGTCGGTGGGAATCAAGAGCCTGATAAGCGGAACGAAGATCATGATGGCGCTGGCCATAGACCTCTGCAGCGGCCGCTAGTTTTTTGGTCTCTTGAACCGGTCATCGACAGCGACGCTGTTTTAATATAAACATCTTCGCCCGTGGCGGTTGACTACGTCGTCGT
>JADFQF010000143.1 GCA_022561955.1 Chloroflexota bacterium
GGAATCCAGAGTGCAAAGTCCGGCCTAGGACATGCGCGCCTTATCCGGAGCACAGGTTTTGAGGCACATCGATCATTCGAACCGCTTTTTGAAACCAAGAATCCGGAAGGATCGTGAAGACACCCATTCGACGAATGCGCTCCCAAACCCCCGTCATTCCGGCGGAGGCCGGAATCCAGAGTACAAAGTCCGGCTTAGAAGGTGGCTGATAAGACGAATCCGCCATGTTGAGCGGATGAAATTGGGAAGCGCGTCGCCGTGGCGGGGCCTAGACCAGTCCTTGTCGAACGGCGTAGGCGGCCGCTTCGGCACGGTTAGCGAGGCTTGTCTTGTTCAGGATGTTGCTAACGTGGTTTCCGACCGTCTTGACGCTGATGAACAGCTCGTCGGCTATCTGTGGATTGCTCCGGCCGGCTGCGATTAGCCTGATCACCTCTACCTCTCGGGCGGTCAGGCCATTTCGATAATTCCCGCTCGAGTCGGACTGTCCCAAACCTGACGGAGTCGGGTCTACCTGAGCTGAAAGCTCGACTCCAAGGAACCCCTGAATCTCCGAGAGAAGCACCTGCCATGCGGGCTCCGTCTCGAGCAGCAGGTGGTTGGCGCTGTCGAGAGGCACGAATCTGGCATCCGGTATGAGGCCGGCAAGGCGCCGGCCCTCCTCGAGCGGCACCACGACATCGTCCCGAGCATGGAGCACAAGGGTTGGCGCCGTTACCTGGGAGACGCGGTCGAGAATGTCTATTTCGCTATAAGCAGTTAAGATTCGGACGGCGTTGTCCATGGAAGTGGATGTGCGTTGAAGCTCGTTGAACCAGTCCATCTGCTCCGCGCTGGCGCCGGGTATGAATCTGGTTCCGAAGACCTGTCGATAGGCGGGGTTATTGAGTCCCCAACCTTCTCTCGTGAGAGTGACCAAGGCGTCGCGCACCTCCAGGGAGGCGCGGCCTCGCTTTGCGGCCCCTCTGGCATAGGCGCCGTAAAGCACGAGGTGGCTCACTCGCTCCGGATGTCGGACCGAGTACTCGATCGCGGTGGCTCCCCCCTGCGATATCCCCAATAAGGCGAAACGCTCGAGCCCTAGCTCGTCGACAACCGCCTCCAAATCGCTGACCCAGGCCTCGAAGGATATGTCGTCCACGTTCCAGTCCGAGAGCCCGCAACCCCGCTGGTCGAACCTCACGACCTGGAGGCCCTTGCTTAGGTCCCTCCACCAGTGGCGCCAGACCGGACTCTGCCATTCGAATTCTAGATGGCTCAGCCAGTTAGGGGCCTTCACCAGAGTGGGACCTTCGCCGACGGTCGCATAGCCAATGCGGACCTTGTCAGCCGTAGTACAGAATCCGATCTGTTGGTTCATGGGCTGCATCGAGAGGGCCTCTCGGTATACGATTCGGTTCCATGCAGATGAGCGATTCCCGGACGGTGGCATCATAACCGAACCGGCTCACCAAACCAAATCCGGGTATGGAGACGGGGGTACGGGGTAGGGGGTGTAGGATACGGGGGATTGAGACGAGGGTACGGGGTAAGGGGGGGTAGGGTCAGGGGTTAGGGGATACGCCGATCCGCATTCAGTCCATGGCTTCACTAGGCTGAACGATGAGGATATGAAATGACAGTTAAGGGCTATAGAGATCTTAGAGTTTGGCAGATCGGGATTGATATAGTAGAAGCCATTTACGAAATTACTAGGGAATTTCCTACGAGCGAGACTTACGGACTCGCGTCACAAATGCAAAGGGCCGCTGTCTCTGTGCCTTCAAATCTTGCGGAAGGGCACACAAGGCAACATCGCGCTGAATACCTTCAGTTCGTTTCGATAGCCCACGCATCCCTAGCAGAACTGGAGACGCAACTCGAGATAGCTTCAAGGCTCAAGTACGTTGCAAGAGACAAAGCTCAAGAGCTTATTTCTAGCATCGATTCGCTTAGCAGACAACTTCAAGCACTGCGGACAGCCCTGGGCCGCAGAAGTGGATCAACTTGAATTCGAGCATTGATACTATTGGGCCGTCATTGACGGCATTTCCCCAACCCCGAGTCCCCAACCCCCCGTGAGGAGGAACGACGAACATGACCACCGGCTACGAAGGCTCTCATCAGCAGTACGACGTCGCCGTCGAAAAGAACGTTAGAGCGGCCATGCGCGACGGCGTCATGCTGGCCGCGGACATCTATTTTCCGGCGGCAGGCGATGCCGTGGCAGACCGTCCGCTGCCGACGATCCTCGAACGTACGCCGTACAACAAATCTGCTCCAGGGCAGGTCACCAAGGGCAAATACTTCGCGCGACGCGGCTACGTCTGTGTCATTCAGGACGTGCGCGGACGCTTCGAGTCCGAGGGCGAGTGGTACGCCTTCGCCAGGGAGGCACCGGACGGCTTCGACACCGTCGAGTGGATCGCCAAGCAGCCGTGGAGCGACGGCAAGGTCGGCACGATGGGCGGCTCCTATTCCGGCAGCGATCAAAGTGCGCTGGCCACGCTGAATCCTGCGCACCTCTCGACCATGATCATAGATGTCGGCGCATCCAGCTACTTCCACAGCTCCATGCGGCACAACGGAGCCCTCGAGCAGCGCTTCATGATATACGCCTTCCGCATGGCCTGCACCAGCAAGGAGGCCGACGCCGACCCCGCCCTGAAGGCCGCCTTGATCAAGGCCTTCACGGAGCAGGTGCCGGACATCGTACGCGATCTCCCCCTGAGAGAGGGCGCCACGATACTCAGCCGCCTGCCGTCGTATGAGCGCTGGGCAATCGACATTCTTACGCACGGCGAGTACGACGATTACTGGAAGCAGCGCGGGTACGCCATATCCGAATACTACGAGGAGCACGCCGATGTGCCCACGCTGTATCTGGGAGGCTGGTACGACTCCTATGCGCGCAACACGACGGAGAGCTACGTGGCGCTGAGCAAGATGAAGCGGTCGAGGCAGGTGCTGCTCATGGGGCCGTGGACTCACGGGCAGTATGAGGTCCCATTCTCGGGAGACCTGTATTTCGGCGAAGACGCACACATCGATTTCAAGGACCTCAAGCTGCGCTGGTTCGATCATCATCTCAAGGGCATGAGTACGGAGGTCGCCGACTGGTCGCCGGTCAGGCTCTTCACGATGGGGACCGGCGAGGGCACCAGGGTGGTGTTGGGCTCGCCCGGCGTCGGCAGCGAATATCCCGGCAAGATCAACCACGGCGGGTACTGGAGAAACGAGCCCGATTGGCCCTTGCCCGCAACGCATTTCTCGCCACACTATCTGCACGGGGACGGCTCGCTATCCAGGGAGGAGGCCACGGACGGCCATTCGCAGAGCAGCTTCACCTTCGATCCAAAGGACCCGGTGCCCACGATAGGCGGAGGAATATCGGCGGCGGAGTCCATAATGCGCGCAGGTGGCTTCGACCAGCGAGGGCGTCTCGACTTCTTCGGCTGTGAGGACACGCTTCCCCTGAGCTCTCGGAGCGACGTTTTGACCTTTCAGACAACGCCGCTCGAGGCGGACGTCGAGGTGACGGGACCCATCGAGATGCACCTGTGGGCTTCGTCTTCGGCCGTGGACACCGACTTCACCGCGAAGCTCATAGACGTATATCCGCCCAGCGGCGACTACCCCCGGGGGCTCGCCGTCAACATCACCGACTCGATAATCAGGGCCCGCTACCGCAACGGCTTCGAGAGGCCCGAGCTCATGGAGCCCGGTCAGCCCTACGAGTTCGTCTTCAAGCTGTACCCCACGTCCAACGTCTTCAAGAAGGGCCATCGAATCCGTCTGGACATCAGCAGCAGCAACTGGCCGCGCTTCGACGTGAACCCCAACACGGGCGGGCCGCTGGGCCTGGAGCGGCGGTTCGAGATCGCCCACCAGACCGTCTACCACGACGCCGCCCGCCCCTCGCACATCGTATTGCCGGTGCAGAGAGGGTAAGTGGCGGCGAGGCTCCCATGATATAATGTATAAAGTAATGTATATGGAGCGCAGTCCATGAGCCGCATGGTTCGCAAGCAAGTGTATATAGAGCCTCGCCAGGAAATTTCACTCAGGCGAAGGGCAAAGGAGCTAGGCATATCGCAGGCCGAGCTTCTGAGGCGGTGCATTGACGGGATGGGCACGGCCCCCGCAGCCATGCCTCGCGACGTGGCGGCGTGGGATGAGGCGAAGGCCTATATCGAAGAGCGCATGAGCATCGCGGCGCCTCAGACGAGCCGTACGTGGACGAGAGACGAGTTGTATGACGAGCGGCTCAAACACATTTCTGATTGACACAAACATCCTGGTCTACGCTCATGACCCTCGGGACCACGATAAGCAGGGCCGGGCGCTGGCCGTGCTCGACAATCTATTCGAAAGGGAGCTTGCGGTGCTTAGCGTTCAGTGCCTGTCGGAGTTCTTCAGCGTCGTGACGAGAAGGCTGCCGGAGGCTATGACGGCTGACGAGGCCGCTACCCAGGTCGAAAGGCTCATTCGTGCCTGCCGGGTACTCGATATCACGCCCCAGGTCGTCCAGGAAGGCTGTCGGGGAGTCGTTCAGTATCGACTTTCGCTGTGGGACTCGCTGATCTGGGCCGTCGCGAGGCTCAATCAGGTGCCGTTCGTGCTGACCGAAGACGCTGAGGACGGGCGAACCCTGGAAAGCGTTCGATTCTTAAACCCGTTCAGTGCCGACTTTGATATGGCCATGATTGGGGCGTAGGTCCCGAAACGCAACTTTTCTTCTAGCTGGTTTTTCTTATTGCTTCGTTCACCGAAAGTGCCGGTCGTTTCTCGAACAACTCATCCGTCCAAACATCGGCGGCAAGTGGCCGCGCTTCGACGCGAACCCCAACACGGGCGGGTCGCTTGGAGCGAAGGCAACCGCCCGCTCCGGTGACCGACCGGGTATCCCTTCGACAGGCTTCCCGAAGGGTCCGAAGATATTCCTCAAAAGGAGTCGGACGGGAAGGCAGTTGCGTAAGATAATCCACTCTTGGTATGCCCATCTAATCACCTCGTTTCCGGGCCGCACTTGACAGGCTCAGGGCGAACGGAATCATAAGAAGGATAGAAACCACGTAGCGTCGTCCCTTCGACGCCGCAAGTCACTTACCGCCCGAGCCGGTTAGCCTCGCGGCTCCTGGGGTCGACGGCGTACTTGGCGACGCCGTCGTGGTCGAGTTCGATGCCAAGCCCAGGTCTGTCCGAAGGCCAGATCGCCCCGTCGTGATAGTCGAACATCGGCTTTATCACCTTGGGGAAGTCCTCGAACCAGGTGTGCAGACACTCTTGACGGTAGAGGTTCGGAGTCGTCATGCATACGTGGAA
>JADFQF010000144.1 GCA_022561955.1 Chloroflexota bacterium
GTGGTCCTGGTCATGTTCAAAAACGCCGAGGCGATGCCGTACTTCTCCCTGCCGATCGAGCTCATGATCGCGCTGGTGTTGGGCGACGAGAATATGCCCATGCCCAGACCCTGCATTGCCATGCCTAGAACTACGTGCGACGCGGGCGAGCTTATCGTGAGGGTCGAGAAGAAGATCAGCGAGCCGCCGGATATGGCCATGCCCGCCACGGTCAACCACCTCGTGCCGAGCCTGTCCGACAGACGTCCGCTGAAAGGCCCCATGACGGCCATGGCGATGGCCCCCGGCACCATCAACAGTCCGGCCCGGCTAGGCTCGTATCCCAGGCCCTGTACGAGGTAGAAGGGCATCAGAAAGAATACCGAAGAGCCGCCAAGAAAGGACAGGAACCTCGCCGAAACGCCCAGGGAGAATACTTTGGAGCGGAAGAAGTTGAGGTCCAGCATTGGGTCGGATACCCTGAGCTCCCACATGATAAACCCGGCGATTAACAGGGTGCCGAGTGCCAGCCCGCCCGCCACCTCTATCGACCCGAATCCCGCCCTGTGTAGGCTGGTGACTCCGTAGAGGAGGCTGACCAACGCGGTGGAGGAAAGGGCCGCTCCACCCCAGTCGAAGCGGATGGAGTCTGAGTGGGCTCCCCGCATGCGCGGGCCCCGCTGAAGCACCAGGAGGGCGGCGGCGAAGGCCAGGAGGCCGACCGGTATGCTGGCGAAAAAAACGGACCTCCATCCCAGGGAGCTGACGAGCACACCGCCGATGACGGGACCGCTGATGGCTCCCGTTCCGATGATGAGCATGTAGAGCCCCAGCGCCTTGCCGCGCTCTCTCTCGGGGAAGATGTCGGCGACCATGGCCATGCCGTTGGCCTGGATACCGGCCGAGCCGATGCCCTGGACTATCTTGGAGGCCACGACGACGTTCAGGGTTTCGGCCGACCCTCCCACGGCGGCGGCGGCCACGAACACGACGAACCCGCCCATGTACACGTACTTGCGCCCCACGATGTCCGATATGCGTCCCATGGGCATGAACAGCGCGCTGGTGGCCAGAATGTATCCCAGGGTGATCCACTGTACGGTTGGGATGTCCGCCGAGAAGTGCTCGGCAATGCGAGGCAGGGCGATGTTGACTCCCGTCTGGTCCATGACCGTCAGAAATAGCCCCACGGAGATGGCGGCGTACGCCCACCACTTGTAATTGGGGCTCTCCAGGATGCGTTTGGAGGGTTCGAGTGTCAGAGCCAAGTCATTTCCGTCATGCTGTTAAGCCTCGGTGCGCATCGCGGGGCTGTGCGCCGCGGGCGGAATCGGGCGGCGAGGATTTCCCCACCACGGCGGCGAGTACGAGAGCCACCGCCAGGAAGCCTGTCATTAATCTATAGGACGTCTGTAGTCCCAGGGTGAAGGCCACCCGCACCTCGTTGCTGGCTGCGGAGGCGATCTCCTCAAGATTCGGCTCGAATCCCTGGGAAGCCATCACGGCTGTGACCACCGTCGTCGCCAGGGCCACACCGACGAGGTTTGAAGCGTTTCGGCTCATGTTCACGAAGGCGGTTGCGATTCCGAACCTCGCCGGCTCGACCGTGCTGAGGACGGAGCTGGCATTGGGAGAGAAGAAAATGCCCATGCCCAACCCCTGCAAGATGAGTGCGGTAATTACCAGCTCCAACGGTGAGTCTTCACTCAGAGTCGAAAGTATGACCATCGACGCCAGAGATATGAGTACCCCCAAGACCGCGAATCGACGATACCCATACTTGTCCGAAAGCCGTCCTGATATGGGGCCGGCCAGCGCAAAGAACGCAGCCGTTGGCGCTATCATGAGTCCGGACTGTCCTGCCGTGTAGCCGAGCACGCCCTGAAGGTAGAAGGGCATCAGGAAGAAGACCGACATCCCCGCCAGAAGGCTCAGAAAGCTTGCGGCGCTTCCGAGAGCGAAGGACCTTCGGCGAAAGAGCTCCAACGCAAGCATGGGATGCGCCGTCCTTCTCTGCCACCAGACGAATCCAACAAAAAGCGCCACGACGGTAGCAAGTCCCAAAACGACCGGCGGCGACTTCCAGCCTATCCTGTGTCCGTTGGTGATAACGAGCAGGAACAGGGCGAGGCCGCCGGATGACAGAGCCGCGCCTATCCAATCGAACCTGTCGGTGGTCCTCCTGCGCTCCTCAAGAAACTCGCCGTCGTCCTCCAGAAATAGCAGGCCGGTGACGATGGACGCGATGCCGAAGGGCAGCCCGAGAAAGAAGATGTATCTCCAGCCGAATAGGTCCACGACCAGGCCGCCTACGATGGGCCCGATGATGGCGCCGATTCCCACGACGCTCAGGAACATGCCTATGACGCGCCCGCGCTCCTCCGATGGAAACGTGGCCGTCACGATTGCCATCCCCGTGGCCTGGACCATGGCCGCGCCAACGCCCTGCAATACCTTGAAGAAGATGACGCTTATAAGGACCGGGGAGGTCGCCGTCAGCGCCGCGCCCAGCGTGAATATCGTAAAGCCGAAGGTGTAGACTCTCTTTCGACCCACAAAATCGGACAGACGCCCCATGGGCATGAGCAGCGCGCCCGTGGTCAGCACGTAGCCGAGCGCGATCCACTGTACGGCGGGAAGCGTGGACCCGAAATGGTTCGCTATGCTGGGCAGAGCGACGTTTACGCTCGTCTGGTCCAGGGCAGACACGAACGCACCTATGGCCGCCGTTATGAAGACCAGCCACCTGTACTCGATGCGCTTCTTTATCGAGATCCGGAAAATCAAATCCCCTCTATCTTAGAGGCAGTGATGTCCGAGTTCCAGGACTATGGCCCAACCAGCTCGGACAAAACATGGCGCCGGTTGCTGGTGAATGGCCGCACATCGCCGGGCCAACGGCCGGCGTCAACGGAGTTGGCCCAGCCCTCGCTGACCAGAACGTCGGCGCTCTCCAGCTCGTAGAGCGCGGTGTACTTTGGCTGGTCCTCCATCACGATCGTTCTTCGCTCGCCGCCCATTATCATGGTGAGCTCTACTGTCTTGAAGCGGGCCACGGACAGCACGCCGGGGACCTTCAAGAGCATCGGCACATGCTCCTGTTCGTACACCTCGTTGAAAACGTCTTCTTTATCCGGAGCAACATCCATGCTCGCGCTGAACAGGTATCGGCCTTGAAAAGGCATGACTCTCCTCCGTGGTATTTATAGCGCCGTTGCGCTGCGAATTCCTTGCGCGAGGCAGTTTATATCAAAGCCGTCTATGCTAACAACGCATCGTGACGTTGGATGCAACGCTTGACAGCCATCCACGCTCAACTACAATTGTGTCGTTGCAGAGATGTGATTCTTTAGTGATCGGAGTGAGACATGCTTACCAGGTTCGGCACGCTCTTCGCAGGCCACGTGGATTTTGAGGATATCGGCTTCGACGCGACGCCCGTAAACGACAGGTGGCTGTCCGACGAGAAGCTGGCCACGGTCTTCGAAAAATCGGAGGCCATCGCCAAGCTCATGGACCGAACTGGCTACGATACCTTCTGGATGGCCGAACACCACTTTCAGAGGGAGGGCTATGAGTGCATACCCAACCTCATCCTCCTGGGAGTGCATCTGGCCCACCTGACCAAGAACATCAAGATTGGCTGCGGGTTTAACGTCGGCCCCATGTGGCACCCACTGAGGCTCGCGGAAGACTTCGCGACCGCGGACATCTTGACCGACGGTCGACTGGTATTCGGACTCGGTAGGGGCTACCACACCCGAGAGGTCGAGGCCTTCGGCGCCCCCATGTTGGACGGCGACGCCAACCGCGAGCTCTTCGAGGAGCAGACCGAGATCATGTTCAAGGCCTTCAACCAGAAGTCCTTCTCGCATCGGGGAAAGCACTACACCATCCCGCCGGAGGTCCCATATAGAGGCTATGACCTCAAGGAGATTACGCTGGTTCCCAGGCCGAAGTATCTGCCCGTGGAGACCTGGCAGCCCATCGTCAGCGCAAGCCCGCGGGGGTTGAATTTCATGGCCAAGTACGGAATCAAGGGCGTCATAGGCGGCGGCGCGGCGCCGGGGGGAGCCCAGGACAAGGTCGTCATGGCGTATCGGCAGGCCCTGGCAGATCATGGGAAGGAGACGGAGCCTGGCGAAGATCTGTGCTTTGGCTTCTCCTTCCACATCGCCGAGACGGAGAAGCAGGCGATCGACGAGGCCAGGGGCTACTTCGAGGAGAACATGAAGATGTTTGGCCCGTTGGGATTCGTCCGCGGCCTCACGGACGACCAGATATCCGCGCTGGGCGATCCCAGTCGAATAAGGTCGGCCGGTCTGCCCACGCTGGAGGAGGCCGTTGAGGCGGGCTCGTGGCTCTGCGGTCCGGCGGACCTCATTATCGAAAAGCTGATGACGGCCCAGGAAGACTATCCAGGGCTGCAACAAGTCAACGTGGGCAGCGTTGTCGGGACGCCCCAGAGCGTAATATTGGAGCAGCTACAGCAGTTCTCGGAGGAGGTCATGCCCGCGTTCACCAGCCAGGTTAGCGAGCCGGCATTGGCCAACGATTAAAACAAGGAGTCGAGAAGGGATACATGGAGGAAGTAAACACGATACTGGTGGTGACCCCTCACCCTGATGACGCGGAGTCCGGTGCGGGGGCCTCGATAGCGAGATGGACTCAGGAGGGAAAGAAGGTAGTGCTGGTGGTCTGTACGGACGGCAGAAACGGCACCAGCGATAGGAACGTAAAGCCGGAAGATCTGGCCGCTACCCGTGAAAAAGAGCAGCGAGAGGCGGCGGAGGTCCTTGGCATTTCGGAGGTAGTGTTCTTACGCTTCCCCGATCAGACGCTTGACGACACGTCCGACTTCAGGGAGAAGCTGGTCCAAGTGCTTGAAGCAGATAAAAGCAATAATACAATCTGTATCGTTGTCGATAACATAGACCGTCTGGATTCGAGTGAAGCACTTGCAATACTTCGCACCGTAAAGACATTTATAGTGGAAGAGCCTGAAGAATTCGAGCGCATCGTTTTTATCGTTCCATGTGATCCAGAGCAGATCGTAGATGAAGCTAGAACTTATAGTTTGCTGCACAACAGGCCTAACGAAGTATTAAGGAAGTATTTTAATGTTTTTGTTCACATACCTCATCCAATGTGGCCTGACCTACACAACTATCTGAGCGAACTACTAGCTGACTCCGATATAAGCTTGGTAGAGGAGGACGTAGCAGAAATAGCATCTGCTTTAAACTACGTCTATGGAGATAATCCACGACAGGCAAAACAATTTACTAATAACCTAATCGCGCAGCATAAACTT
>JADFQF010000145.1 GCA_022561955.1 Chloroflexota bacterium
GTATCTTCGAACTGGTTGTTGCGGGTAGGGATGTACATGACCTTTAGCTCCTCATCCTCCAACTGCTCGATCTGGAGGGGGAAGAATATGTACACCAGGTCGGGCTCGAGCTCAACAATCGCCTCGATGTTCATGCTGAACGCGCTGCCGAGCCTCGGTATGTCCGCCGCTTCCGGGGGGAAGAATACAAAGTCGTGAGTACCGACGATCCTGTCGCCCTCACCGATCTTGAAAAGTATCTCAACGACGGCGCTATCGTAAGCGACGATTCTGGAGGGCGGCTCGTCGAACGTTATGTCGCCGTGTTCAGCCTCTATCGTAAGGGGGAATAAGGCCATAATCTCGTCAGAGACTGAGGCGGTTTCTCCGGAGACGTTTGAACAAATATCGACAGGCAGTTCAGGCTCCGTATCCTTAGCGACGGCACCGCTGAACGGGTTCTTTTTCGTCTCGCTCTTGACCGTCAGCAGAGGCGACTCGCTGCCCTCAGAGTCCACCGCCACGAAGTAGAGCTCGAAGGGCGTCTCGTAGGTCAGCGGCGCCGTCACCTCGAAGGTGTGCAGGCATATGCCGCCCAAACACGAGGCCTCGTCGACGATCCGCCGGTCCCCATCGATCATGTAAAGCTTCGACAGGTCGTCGTCTTTATCGAACGCCCCGACGCGAATTCCGAAGGTCGAACCGTGCCTGACCTTCTTTTTCGACTCGACGAGGACGAGCTCGGGGACTTCGCCTATCGTGGTCCTAATTGCGGAGAGCGACGCCGCGCCCTGCTCCAGAACATCACCGACCGTCGAGGCGACGGCCACGACCAGGGGCGACGGGGTCGAGGGAGCAGCGGTCGGCTCCTCCTGAATCGCGGCGTCCGCCTGTGTCGGCTGAGGAGCAGGAGTCGACGTCGGCGCTGAGACGGCAGGCGCGGAGTCCGCCTTAGGCGGATCGGGGACCAGCGCTCGGGCCACCGGCGCAGCTTCATTCGCTGCCCGCTCCGTGGTCTCGATCAATACGGCGAAGGTACTCAGGGAGCTCACCGAGACCGTCAGCGTAAGGTCTTCCAGGTTGAAGCTGCGGGGCAGCGTGCTCCACTGTCCTTTCTTGAAGTGCTGAAGCGTGATCTTGAAGGGGTCGACCTCCGCAATTCTCAGGTCTCCGATCGTTATCGGGACCGTGACTGATACGGCGTCCTGGAAGGCGAAGTCTTCAATCTCCGTTCCATCGGTCCCGAAGGCATCGAGGTCGAACGCCCTGGAGCCGGCGACAAAGCCCTCGGGCAGCTCAGGCAGCTCGGCGACATCTACGTCGGAGTACGCCAGGACGACGGGCTCCAAAACGGAACCGGGCCTCGCGCTAATCCGGACCCGACCGTCTGGGGACATCAGGATGGTTGCCTCTTGCGGTGAAAGCAGCTGCCGCGATTCGCCGACATCGAGTGACAGCGATACCCTGGTGGAATTCAGCTCGGTGGCCGGTTTTGTCAGAGGCGCAGGTTCCGGGGCGGGCGGAGGCGCGGCATTTGAGGTCTGCGCCGCGACGACCCTGGCCCCCTGGTCGGCGGGTACGGCCGTAGACACGGCCCGCTCGACGACGGCCTTGGCCGCCTGAACGATTTCCTGCGCCGATTGCTGGGCGGCCACGGGAGCGGGTCCGGCGGAGTCGGTTACCGCAGGCGTCGGGGGCTTGGTCGTCCCAACACAGGCGATCCCCAGCAGAAGCAGGGACAGGGCAAATATAGATATTCGACTCTTGACGTCGATCATAGCTCTCCTCTCAAAGAGAGCCGTCGAGGAGATGCAGATGCTCGCATGGACGGCGAGACATCTCGGGGAAGGGACAAAAAAACCCTGCTCCGGGTGTGGACGCAGGGCTCATTAGCCTATGACCATACCTTTCCTCGAAGGCTGTAACACTGACGAAGGTGGTGGACCGGGCTCGTACCGATGTGAATCGGGACCTACCGTTGCGGGACAGCGCCGGACTTTGACCGGCTTCCCCCATTGAGCGCCTCAAGCGCCCTTCGCCATCGATTAAGTTTTACAGGTGCGGATGCACTTCACGCTGGTGTGTCATATAATCACGCCAAAAGTGCTTTGTCAAGTTCGGGCTGCATTCAGGATGCGCTGTGAATGCGACCGGATTCGTCATAACCGGAAGGAGAAACAATGCCCCAAAACGGCGCGGAAGCCAAGAACATCAAGCTGGTATCTCAGAACGACCTCAACGGGTTCGGCAACGGCGGCGAGGGCATGGCCATGCAGACGACCAGCGACGGCCGTCGAATCATGTACATCGCCCATGAGAGCGCACCCAAGGACTTCACCGGCGTCGACGTGACCGACCCCAAACACCCGAAAGTGATCGTGCAGACGGACCTGCCCCACAGCGACGTGCGCTCCAACTCGCTGGACATGGTCGACAACATCATGCTCGTGGCGTACCAGACGGTCCGACCCGGCCTGACACCCGCGGGCGTTGGCGTCTACGACATGAGCGTACCCGAGAGCCCGAAGAAGATATCGTTCTTCGATACGTCGGGACCTTACTCGCGTGGGGCGCACTGCCTCTGGTTCGTGGACGGCAGGTATGCCCACGTGACGACGGGCGCCGCCGACTTCGAGCCCTACAATCAGAAGGACGACCAGTTTCACATGATCCTGGACCTGGAGGACCCGGCTAACCCGCGGGAGGTCGGCAGGTGGTGGCTGCCCGGCACACGCAAGGGCGATCCCGGAGGCCCAATCGAGCGGCACGCCAAGATCGACGTCGGATTCCGCACCCACAACATCAACGTCTATCCCGACAACCCGGACCGCGCATACCTGGGGTATATCGACGGCGGCGCCATTATCCTGGACATCTCGGACAAGTCCAAGCCCAAGATGCTCGGCCGTCAGGACTACCACCCCCCGTTCCCGGGCTTTACGCACACGATGCTGCCGCTGCCAGACCGTGGCCTGGCCGTCGTCTCAGACGAGTCGGTCACCGAAGACGGACGGGACCACCCGAAGCTGACGTGGGTCATGGATATCCGCGAGGAGAGCAACCCCGTCATCATCAGCACGTTCCCCATGCCCGACGCAGAGGAGTTCATTGGCAGGGGAGGGCGCTTCGGCTCGCACAACCTGCACGAGAACATGCCGGGGCCCAACTCGTTCAGGTCCGACACGCTCATCATTGGCGCGTACTTCAACGCCGGCGTGCGGGTGCACGACATCAGCGACCCGTTCCATCCGAAAGAGGCGGGCTACTACATACCCCCGGCACCGGTCTCCAAGGAGATCGGCGTGAACATCAACGACGTCTTCGTCGACGAAAACGGCCTGATCTACGCCATCGAGAGAAAGGCGGGCGGCCTGTACATCCTGGAGATGGAGGTCTAGGGAGGCTAGCTCATACCCAGCTCGTCGGCGACGCCGTACTCCTGGGCAAGCTCGACCAGCTTGCTCCAGGTGGCGTCCTCGATGTCTATCCCGTCCTTCAGGAGCTGCTGCTCCTTCATGTGCTCGGGCTCGCCCGGATAGAAGACCTCGGTGAAACCCTTGGCGGGCTTCGAGCTCTTCAGGTATTGGGCGAACTCGGTCACCTCTTTCTTGAAGTCGTCCAGCGGACGGAACGCCTCGACCTTGAAGGCCGCCATGAAGCAGCCGTCGTTGTGTCGGCCCGACGGGTCATGCCCGAACCCCAGGCCCGTCAGTATCCCTGAGAATATCTCGATCATGACGGAGAGCCCGTAGCCCTTGTGACCTTCGGGGCCTCCCAGCGGAAGCATGGCGCCCCCCCGGCGCAGGTCGGCGGGATCCGTGGAAGGATTGCCGTCCTTGTCGATGAGCCACCCCTCTGGGATGGATGAACCCCTGGCGACGGCGACGCCAAGCTTGCCCGCGGCCACGGCGCTGGTCGCCATGTCTATGAAGATAGGGGCATCGAGGTTGCTGGGCATGGCTATGCAGATGGGGTTTGTTCCCAGACGCGGCTCGCGCCCACCGAAGGGCACGACAGCCTTGGCGGCCCTGCCCGAGTCCGCCGTCATGATGCCGATCATGCCCGCTCTCGCCGCCATCAACGGGTAGTCCGCCACCCGGCCGACGTGGCTCTGCCGGAACACCGTCGCGGCCGCCACACTGTACGTCTCCGCCTTGTCGATGGTCATCTGCATGGCCCGCTCGGAGACGACGTAGCCATACCCCCAGTTGCCGTCGACCACCGTCGTCGTCGGTGTCTCCCTCACGATGTCGAAGGGCGCTCCGGGAACGATATGCCCTCGCTTGACGCGGTCTATGTACGTCGGAATCTGTATGATTCCGTGGGAATCGTGGCCCGCCAGGTTGGCGCCAACGCAGTGCCTGGATACGGTTTCCGCCTCCTCGTGGCTGGCGCCCCCTCCCATGAGCAGCTTCACGGAAATCTCCCGTAGTCGTTCGGCCTGTACGGTCGGCATCGGCACCTCCTATCATTGAACAAGAATAATTAGCTAAGGTAACCAAACCTTCAATGTATAAATCAGATGTATGGTTCGAACTTAGGGACTACTCTGGCGACGATGTATTCCTGTATGTGCCGAAGGTAGCCGACGACACTTTCTGGGTTACCAACAATGTTCAGGCCTACAGGCCCATCCTCGTTGAATGTTACCAACGGAGAGAATTCGGGTTTGAACTCACTCCGTCGTTCCCAGGGGATGACGGCGCTTGCGATCTTTTGCTGGTCTTTCTGGCCGCTGACCCTATAGAAGGTCATGCTCTTGATGGGCATTTGATCGCCAGAGTACCCAAGCGTGCCCGTGACCCCAGCGGTGTTGATAACCGTCGGGGTGCGATGCTTGTCCCTGTTCCAGAGGTTGTGCAAGCGGTGGAACAGTACTATGTGGTTCCGTCCCTGGTAAGGCTGTATGGACGTTATCCAGTCTCGGATAGGATCGGGGAGTTTGCGTATATTCGGGAGGTAGCCTTCGCGGAACTTGGATTCGGATTCGTAGAATTCAAGTCCGAGTCGCTTGTTCGCCTTAAAGACTTGCCCCACGCCCCAGACCAGGTTATCGAGGGTCGCTCGAAGATTGTGAATAACGTCCCCGATGGCGAATCTGATCGTTGGCGGCGGCTGGTGATGAACACGCAGCACATAAGAGATGCTGGCATTCTCCCCTTCACGCTTCATGCTAGTGATCACTTCACATGGTTTGGTCGCAAGGAAGGAGTCGACCAGTACTTCCAAGCGGTCTATGCCCGCACTTGCCCAGTCAAGCCGCAGCTTGGCAAGTTGAAGGTAATTATCCTGAGAGTTAGTCATGAAGAA